>DUGW01000012.1 GCA_013331125.1 Candidatus Woesearchaeota archaeon
CATGTAGAACAGGCACCCCAGACCTACCAGGAACAGGAACACCAATGCTATCAGCGGCACTGATAATGATATCACTTTCAGGAGTGGCAGGTACACGAATACGAATATCCCTGCCGCGATGATTATCGGCAGGACATAGCTTGGGTTCTTCTTGAAGTAGTCTGTCTTTCCCAAGAGCAGCTTTATCACTACCACCATGAGTAAGAATGCGAAAAGTAGCGCTATAGGGTTTGTATGTGCCATCCTGTACTGTAGCAATGTTTCTCCCTTTTTAAAATTTACTAAAATCACCACCAAACAATGATGACAAAACTTATTAACCCCCTCCTGTCCCGGAGAGGCTATGGCTGATAATTTCGACCTTGACAAGAAGAACACGCTCAACAAAGAAGACAAGTCCAACAAAGGGCATTGGGACAAGAGGATCATCCCTCTTTGCGATACAATAAACAGCAAGCCTGACTTTTACACCTCTTCTTCCTGCGCAGGTAGGCTGGTCCTTTTCAAGATACCTGATTCCGGGAATAAGCAGGAGACTGAATGGATCTTCACGACCCATGAGCTTATGGAGCTGGAAGAGATGATGCCCGCACTCAAGGACCTCCCGGACAATCACATGGTGTTCCGCTACGAACCGTTCATAATCCATGTTGTCTGCAGGAACATGGAAGCTGCAGACCGGCTCCTGAGGCTGGTGAGGGACATGGGCCTCAAGCGATGCGGCATCATATCGCTTGGTAAGAAGATAGTCATCGAGATCATCGGCACTGCCAACATCAGCACACTTGTCGCAAGGCAAGGCAGACTCCTGCTTGACATAGCATACCTTAAGGTCATGACAGAGACTGCGAACATGCTTCTTGAAGGTAACTGGCAGCTTATCGGTATGATCGAGAAGAAGATCAAGAGCCAGTTATAGGACACCCACCAATCATATCACTGATCGATTTCTGGTTCAGTCATCAACTGTGAACAGTCTGGAATCCTTCACCTTGAACAGTCCTATCCTTGCCCCTGCGTCCAGCCATCCGTGCGCATAGTTCAGTGCTGCGAACGCTGTCACCCATTCTCCTTTCTCCCTGAAGTGCTTGGCATCTGCATAATATCGCTCAGCCATGTCAAGGAAGTCCTCTGCATCTGCTGATCTTTTCTCATCAAAGCCTTTCTTCTTGACCATGTCAAGCGCTTCTTTCGTTATCGAGAAATACTTGTTGAGCTTCTCCTCTGTGACCCTGTCCTCTGCTTTCATGTCACCAACCCATTTCGCAGTATGTGGGAGAGCAGCACGAACATCAGCAGGAAGCTGAATATCACGAATACGAATATGAAGCTCAGTATCCTCATAAAGAGCAGTTCGCTCCTGAGTCCTAGATATATGAACACTCCTCCGAGGAGGAATGTGAAGAGTATGAAGAACATGAACCTGTAGACATGGCCCTCCATCAGCAGCTGCGGATAGAAGAGGTAGAATACCAGGTAGAAGTATGTTATCAGCCCTACCAGCAATGGCACGATCACTGGGCTGTATTTCCTGAGCCAGAACCTGAAGTTCCATTCATTCCCTACATTGAAGAGTTCCTTAGCCTCATGGTGTACCTGCTCCAATGCCTTCTTCTCATCAAGCCGTGTAGCAGGGACGACTATCTTCACCTTATCTGTGCTCTCCTTCTTCTTGGCACTGGCTGCCGTAGCTCCAGCACTCTTTCCCCTCTTTTTTTTCACCATGCACTTACCGCTCTTTTGCGCATTTAAATAATTATCGCCATCTTGTGCGCCGAAACCATTAAAAACCCTTATTCCCCTTGTCCCTGTATGCCATTCATCCACACTTTCAACCCTACGCTTGTCACTATCGGCCCTCTTGAGATCCGTTGGTATGGTCTGGCCTATGTTGTAGGTTTCATACTGACTTTCCTTTTCATCCGTTGGAACATCAACAGGAAGCATCTTGACATCTCTTATGATGAGATGTATGATTGGGTCTTCTACCTTATGCTTGGCGTGCTTGTCGGCAGCAGGGTGTTCCACATAATATTCTGGGATATATCTTATTACCTTGCGAACCCTCTCCATATGCTTTATTTCTGGGAGGGCGGCATGTCTTTCCATGGTGGTTTTACAGGCGTCCTTCTCGGCACCCTGTTCTTCTGGAAGTATAAGATAAAGAAGAGGGTTTCGCTGGCCAGGCTTCTGGATATCCTATGTATCCCTTCGCTTTTCGCATTGGCTTTGGGTCGCATTGCTAACTTCATCAATGGTGAGCTGCCTGGCAAGATAACCGATGTCTCCTGGTGCTGGTATTTCCCTGGTGTCGATGGCTGCCGTCACCCCCAGGTCCTCTACTCTGCTGCCAAGCGTTTCCTCATCGTCGGCTGGCTTGTCTTCCTGATGCACAAGAACGTGAAGAGGAAGCATTTCCGTGACGGGTTCATAGCTGTGAATTTCCTCACTCTTGTCGGCCTTGGCAGGTTCGTCGTTGACTTTTTCAGGGATGACCCGACTTTCATTTTCCTGACTGCTGGCCAGTGGCTTTCCAGTGCGATGGTCATCGCAGGTGTCATAATCACATACAGGTATTTCATGAAGGATTTGAAGAAGATATTCAAGTAAAAAAAGAGGCACAGATGAGAAAGACAATGATTGTCAGGATGATTGCGATGGCCGCAGTCCTTGCCATCCTCTTTTTGCTGGTCTCGTGCAAGAAAGAGGAGGTCTCTGGGGACAAGACCGGGATCGTTGAAGCTATCAAGGATGTCAACCCCCCGATGCCATCTTTTCCGGATAACCCTTTTGAAGCACTCCACGTCAAAGAGCCTGCCATCCTTCCTTCTGCACCTGAAGATTACCAGTTCGTATCTGTCCGTATGTTCAGGTTCGGCATTGACCCCGAGGTCATCGAGGTGAAGAAAGGTGAGAAGGTCAAACTTGTCGTCACCTCTGCTGATGTCGGCCACGGTTTCGCCCTTCCTGAATTCGGCATCAACCAACCTATCCCTCCAGAGGAGTCTGTCGAGATAACTTTTGTCCCTGACATCTCCGGCGAGTTCGAGTATTTCGAGTCTGTCTATTGCGGCAAGGGGTGGAAAGAGATGAAAGGCAGGTTAATCGTCAAGGAATAAGAAGCATAACTGTCTTCCGTCATTCAGTGCGTACTTGCCTTGTTGGTCTTGTTCTTCTGACACTCTATAAGCTGTGCGCATTATCAGTGCAAGCTGCCAGCCGTCAAAAGGCAGGACCGTATGGTCGGAATCGCCTCTCATGTCGGCAAGTGCGCATGCCTTCCAGTATATGTCGAACTCTTTCAGGAATCCTTGGAGTCCGTTCTCGCGCACATAAGCTAATATCTGCTCTGGTACCTGCGGGTTCTTGTAGGGTGGCAGCCATCTTTTCTCTCGTCGGTACCATATATCAGCTACCCTGACAAGTTCTTCTGAAGGTATCTCAAGCCGTATGCCTGGATCGTTCCTGGCTATCCCGTACCTGTTTATGAGATCAGCGAGAACAAATCCTGCCTGTACCTTCCAGGCATCATCATCATTGAAGAGCGAGTCAGTCGGATTACCTGAACTTTCATGCAATGATAGGACGACGCCCAGCTCCAGAGGGGCCTCTAATGCCTTGATGAATGAGATCCCATCGCCGAAACCATGTCCGAGTCTCCGCTCGAGATCATAGTGCATCTCTTCATATTCTCTTTCAGTCATTGGTACTTTCATTGTATGCCAGCTCCAGTGCCCTTGCCAGTTGCCATTCATCCATTGGATATAACAGGTCTTCGAATAATCCTTTGTGTGTGTTTCCGCATATCCTGTTTATCCCTGCGTAGATATTGAACTCGCGTATGACCTCGCCGAGGGTGTGCGTCCTGCAATACTCCTCGACTTTCGGCGGCAGCTCTGCCTTTGCGAATGGAGGGTTCCACTCCTCGCCCCGTCCTGCCCATGACCTGACAAACCCTTCGAGGCCTGCTTCGTCCAGGTTCTGGATCAGTGTCCCTGGTGCATTGTATGGTATTCCGTATGGTAAGCAGATTGTGCCTGCTGCTATCCCTGCATCGATCTCTGCTCTCTGTCTGACTACTAAAGGGCAATCGCCCAATTGGTCGAGCGCAGGATCTGGAGAGAACCGCAGGAACTGGATCAGTACACCGAGTTGGTTGTCAAGGCTCAGGCTTCCTTTTTCTACCTGTCTCATGAATTCGTCATAAGAATCGCAGTCTACGTGCTCCCACATGGCCTGTAGTTCCTCTTCTGATCCAACCCCCATGATAGACACAACCACAGCAGCCCCTTAAATTCTTTATTGCTCACTAATATATACATTATATCCCCGCCCCGAAACATTTATAAAAGACCC
>DUGW01000080.1 GCA_013331125.1 Candidatus Woesearchaeota archaeon
GCTCATGCTCTATCCTGTGGCTCTCGCTGAGGTGGTCAGTCTTGACAGTCTCTCTCTTTCTGCCCAAGGCCGTTTCACTGCTGTGGCTATCTTTGACTGCCTTCTTTGTTCTCTTTCCTCGTCTATGACCCTTTGTCATGTTTTTCCAGTTTCCATGCATTGTACAGCATGAGCAGGTTCAGCAGCAATGCTATCACCAATAGTGTCGTCTGCAGTGCGTCCATCCCTGCGAAGACTCTCCCGAGCCTTGCTGTGTAGCTCTCTTTCGGTCTCTCGACTATCTCGAAGCTTGTCTTTCCTGGCAGCGTGTATCTCTTTCCATTGACCTTGAACCTCGCCTTGAAGTCGACGACATACCTGCCTGTCATGTAGTTGTCTGTCAGAAGTATCGCTTTCCTCAGTACTCTCTCTTCCTGTGTCGCTGTTATCTCGTCTTCGTATGAGTAGACCTTCCTGCCTCTCTCGTCGTACATGTCATAGCTTACTGTGGTCTCTAGCTCTTCTACATCGTTGAGTCCGATGTCTGCTCTTATCACAGAGTCTTCTCCTGGATGGTATTCTCTCTTTCCTGGTTCCAGTCTGTTGAGTGTTACTCCGTAATACCTCTGCTTCTCTGCTGTCTGTCGAGTATCGATTGGCGCGTCCTCTGCTTCCACAGCATCTTCCTTCTCTACCTGTATTCCCTCGACGTGGTTTTCGATGTTCTTCTGCAGGTCGTGCTCTGCCAGGATGAATGAACCTATCGATGTCGTGAGCATCGACGCGAACATCAGCACTATGACTAGCCATGTGATCATGAGGACTGGTGTGAACCTTGACTTGCTGCTATCTTGTCTGTGCAGCTCCTTGTATTCCCTGTTCACTCTTGAGATTTCTTCCCTGACTTCTTTCTCTTCTGCCTCGAGCCTGTGGCTCTCGCTGCGCCAATCCTTCTCGACTCCTGTCTTCTTGCTCGTTCCTCTAACTCTTTTGTTCTTCATGGCGTTTCTCTTTTGCCCTGGTGTAGACAGTTGACACTGTCTTCCTTGACCTGTTCAGCACTGCAGCTACCTGCTGGTTTGTCATCCCAGAATCTCGCAGGTGCTCCACCACTCTCTCCATTATCGAGACTGACCTGTCTCTCACTGTGCTTATCGGTATCCAGGCCACTGGTGCTTTTGCCAGTGCTTTCGCATCTTTCTGCTTCAGTCCTTTGCCTTGTCCTTGCTTCCTGACTGCTCTCTCATGCAGTGTCCGTATGTTCCTCTGGTCCCTGTTGGTCTCTTTTGCTATCTCGCAGAACCTTAGCCCTTTTTCCTCCCTGAACCATTTGACAATGGCTTCCAGGAAGCTTATTGACCTGTTGTAGAAGATTGACGTAGGTATGAGTATTTCAGACTCTCTAGACCCATTATTGAATCTTATTTCTTCATTTCTGCCGCTAAAAGCGGATTCTTCAGACCTATTGATTATTATTTGCTATAAAATATTTGAAAAAAGCACTATTTTGCCTTTATTTAACAAAAAAAGGGACAAAAACCGATTATTATCTGTCCTACAATGTATGTAATATCTTTAATAAAACTACCTGTTACCCATCTGTATTCATCTAGAATTCAGCCTATGTTCACTTGCCCAGCCGTGTCTTGACGGCCGCCACTATCAATGGCAGCGCGATTGTCGTGTCGCAGATGACATCCACGAAATTGCCTTTCTCGTTCATCTTTCCCCAGCTTATCCCTTCTGCCAGGTTCGCTCCGCTGCTTCCTCCTGGCTCTGGCCTGTCCATCGTGATCTGTATCCCGTACTCTGCTGCTTCTGGTGCGAACTGCATCGCCTGCTGTATGAAATTCTTCGGGACCCCTCCTCCGCAATACCATACTGCGAACTTGTGGTCTTCATCCCATGCCATGTTGAGTATCTCTTTGAGGTCGTCGAACACATTGACTTCCAGCTCTTTTCCTTTAGCCAGGTGTCCCCATATCATGAGTCCTATCCCTGAGTCGCTTATCGCCGGGCAGAATATCGGTATCTTCTTCTTTGCGCATGTCTTTAGTATCGACGGTGTTCCCTCCGGCACCATCTCGCCGACAGCCCACAGGAACTCCTTGATGTTCATCTTCCCTCTCTTCTGCAGCTTCTCGAAGTTCTTTGCGAAGAAGTCCTCCAGCCCTTCATACACATTGTTGGGCATGTATGAGTCGTACATCCTGTCCACTCCTGCCTTGTTCAGGTCTGCGTCTGAGACGTTTGCCTTCCCCTGGTAATGGTTGTATCCTATAGCCTCTACGAGGTCGTGTGTCAGGTTCGCTCCTGTTGTGACAAAGACGTCTATCCATCCCTCTTCCAGCATGTCTATTATCACCTGTTTCATCCCGCCAGGCACCATCGCTCCTGCGAGTCCGAAGAAGAGTTTTATCTTTGGGTCTGAGACTGCTTTCTCTGCTATGTCTGCTGCGTGCGCTATCTTGCCTGCGCCCATCACTCCGCTCTTGCCCATCTCTCTGACAAGATCGTCTGCAGTCATCCCTTTCCGGGTCTCTATGTGTTTTACCTTTTTCAGGTGTTTTATGTCATGCGTCATCTTGTTGCTCTGGGGTCTTCTTGTTATCTTCTTACTCCTTATTCTTCTTTCCCCTTATAAAAGCAGTCTCTGCCCTTATATAAACTTAACCCGCCCTTGTCACAGCTGCGTCACATGCGCACAATTGATTTTATATACCCTCCTTGGGGTTTTGCATAAGATTTATAAATAGTCTCCGGCCCCTGGAAACTGGCAATATTGTGNNTGTGTGATATTGTGGCGATATGATCGCTGATATTATGGCGATATTTGTCTGTTGGGGATGCAGTGGACTGCTTATGCAGTGGCCTGCAGATGTTTAGGCATATATGAAAAGGTGATGATTTATGGCAATTGTCGGTTTTGAGTTCAACAGTATCAATGTTGAGAAGAAGGATGTGGCTAAGAGTTCTATCAATATCAGTAATAATATAGCTCTTGTTGATGTTGTCCGCCAGGACCTTAATGTTGGCGGCACCAAGCAGCCTGGTATCAGGTTCGCTTTTGAGTACAAGTCCTCATATGAGCCTGATTTTGCCAAGATTGTCCTTGGTGGCTCTGTAATGTACCTTACTGATGAGACTAATGCCAAGGAGATCCTTGGTGAGTGGAGCACTAACAAGAAGCTCAAGAAGGAGGTCGCTGAGCAGGTCGTCAATTCCATATTGACCAAGTGCAATATCCAGTCGATCCTTCTTGCGAACACTGTGAACCTTCCTCCTCCTGTGCCTATGCCTAAGGTGAACATAACCCAGAACAAGGGCAAGCCGGCCAAGAAGGAGGAGCTTAAGCCTTCAAAAGATAAGAAGTAGGCCGTGTTCAGATGATGTTTTTTAGATAATCTTTTTTTCACGTTTTTGAAATGTTTTGATATGGGGTGTTTGTATGCCAGATGATCTGAGTCTGAAAGTCGCTGAGGCTATCCAGGATGATGTGAACAAGGGTATTGTCAGGATAGATTCTAATCTCATGCACAGGATCCAGGTCCGTTCTGGTGATATCGTCGAGATCAAGGGCGAGGGCGTGACTGTCGGTATCGTCGACCGTGCCTATCCTGGTGATATCGGCCTGAACATAATCCGTATGGATGGTATCCTGCGCCGCAATTCCAAGACTGGTATCGGCGAGATTGTCAAGGTGCGCAAAGCAGAGGTGAAGCCTGCCAAGAAGGTCACAATCGCACCTGCCCGTCAGGGTATCATGATCCGTGCCCCTCCTGAGCTTTTCCAGCAGGGTCTTCTCGGTCGGGCAGTCATCCGTGGTGACATCGTCTCTCTCGGTGGTACCCGTCGCAGGCGTAACACCATGAGTGAGAGTCCTTTTGAGGATATATTCTCTATGATGAATGAGAACCTTATGGGTTTCGGTCTTGGTGACATAAAGTTTGTCGTCGCTGATACTACTCCTAAAGGTCCTGTCCTTATCTCCAGCAACACTGAGGTCATCTTCAATCCTGAGGCTGCTGAGATGAAGGATGAGGGTAAGGCCCCTGAGGTCACTTATGAGGATATCGGTGGTCTGAGTGAGGAGATCAAGAAGATCCGCGAGATGGTCGAGCTTCCTCTTAAGCATCCTGAGATCTTTGAGCGTCTTGGTATCGACCCTCCTAAGGGCGTCCTTCTGCATGGTCCTCCTGGTACTGGTAAGACATTGCTTGCCAAGGCTGTCGCCAACGAGACCAATTCCAATTTCATCCTTATCAACGGTCCTGAGATAATGTCCAAGTATTATGGTCAGTCTGAGGAGAATCTCAGGAAGAAGTTTGAAGAGGCTGAGCAGAATGCTCCGTCTATCATTTTCATCGACGAGATTGATGCTATCGCCACCAAGAGGGAGGAGACCAAGGGCGAGGTCGAGAGGCGTGTCGTCGCCCAGATGCTTGCATTGATGGATGGTCTCCAGTCCAGGGGCAAGGTCGTCGTCATCGCTGCCTCTAACATAGCTAACATGCTTGATCCTGCTCTCCGTCGTCCTGGAAGGTTTGATCGTGAGATCGAGATCGGTGTGCCTAACCGCCAGGGCCGTAACACTATCCTTAAGATCCATACCAGGAACATGCCTCTTGCAGAGGGCGAGGTCGATCTGGACGAGCTTGCTGAGATCACCCATGGTTTTGTGGGTGCTGACCTTGCTGCCCTTGCCAAGGAGGCTGCCATGATTGTCTTGAGGAAGATCCTTCCTGATCTCCAGCTTGAGAAGGAAGAGGCTATCCCTAAGGAGACTCTTGAGAAGTTGAGGGTTACCCAGTCGGATTTCCTTGAGGCTCTCAAGGTTGTCCGTCCTAGTGCGATGAGGGAGGTCCTTGTCCAGGTCCCGACAGCGAAATGGAATGATATCGGTGGTCTTGAGCCTGTCAAGCAGGATCTTAAGGAGGCTGTCGAGTGGCCGCTGAAGAACCCTGAGGTGTTCAAGCGTATGGGTGTCTCTCCTCCTAAGGGTGTCCTTCTTTATGGTGCTCCCGGTACTGGTAAGACATTGCTTGCTAAGGCTGTCGCCAATGAGTCCCAGGCTAACTTCATCCTTATCAAGGGTCCTGAGCTCCTGTCAAAATGGGTCGGTGAGTCTGAGAAGGCTGTGAGGAAGATCTTTGAGAAGGCTCGTCAGACCTCTCCAAGTATCATATTTTTCGACGAGATTGATGCTCTTGCTCCTAGGCGTGGCGCTACTGGTGATAACCGTGTCACTGAGCGTGTCGTGAATCAGCTCTTGACCGAGATCGACGGTCTTGAGGAGCTGCATAATGTCGTCATCATAGGCGCCACTAACCGTCCTGATATACTTGATACTGCTTTGTTGCGGCCTGGTCGTTTCGACCGTATAGTCCTTGTCGGTGCTCCTGATGAGAAGGCCAGGAATGATATATTCAAGCTCCATACTTCAGGCATGCCTCTTGCAAAGGATGTCTCTTTGAGCCAGTTGGCCAAGGTCACTGATGGTTTTGCCGGTGCTGACATCGAGAGCATCTGCCGTGAGGCTGCCATGATTGCCCTCCGTGCTGATATGGCTGCTAAAGAGGTCGCTAAGAAGGATTTCGACAAGGCCATGGATAAGGTCCGCCCGTCGATATCCAAGGAGGTTGAGGACCTTTACAAGTCTTTGAAGGACCAGTTCTCATCTGCCCGTGCCAAGCAGATGAAGGAGGAGCGTCCTAGTTATTTCATGTGATCATTTTAATTGTTTTATGTTCATAATTTCATGTAAAAAGAGGGATACGATGACAGGTCTGAAAGATATTGTTTCGTTTCTGGACAAGGAGTTAGATATAAGCAGCATAGCTGATTCTTCTTTCAATGGTCTTCAGGTAGAATGCTCAAAGCCCATCAAGAAAGTTGGTTTCGCAGTCGATTGCTGTATGGAGACCTTCAGGAAGGCCAAGGCTGAGGGTTGTGACCTTATCATTGTCCATCATGGTCTTCTCTGGGAATCAGGGATAAAGGCTGAGCGGATAACTGGCCCGACCTATAGGCGTGTGAAGTTTCTCCTCGACAACGGCATCGCTCTCTATGCTGCCCATCTTCCTCTTGATAAGCATCCTAAGTACGGGAACAATGCGCTTCTTTTCAGGCTTCTTGGAGCCGTGCCTGACCTCAGGCCTGGTAATGAGTTCGGCAAGGTAGGTTATGTGGGCTCTTTCAAGACTCCTAAGGGTCTGAAGGATATCGTCAAGATTCTCAACGCTAAGCTTGGTGCTCAGTGCCAGATCATGAAGTATGGCAAGGATTCCGTGAAGACCCTGGCTATCTGTTCAGGTGGTGCTCAGTATGATGCTTTTGAGGCTATCAGCCGCGGTGTCGATCTTTTCATCAGCGGTGAGATAGGCCATACTATCCTCCATCCTGTGAAAGNNTCAATGTCATCGGTGCCGGTCATTACGCAACTGAGATTGTCGGTGTCAGGGCCTTGATGCCTCTTGTCCAGAAGAGGTTCAATGTGAAGGTTGTCTTCCTTGACAGCCCTACAGGATTATGATATCAAGAGGTGTAAGATGAAGAAGCTTTTGTCCGTCGTCATGTTCATCGTCGTGTCCATCATCATCAGTGCTTCATTGATGCTGTCCGGCTGTTCAGGCCAGGAAGATGCGGATGGCAAGGTGAAGGTCAAGACTCCCACGAAAGAGGAGATAATCATGGGCGAGCTTGATGATGGTAAGCTCATCGCTGTGTTCGAGAAGAGGCTTGAGGTCCCCAGCGCGAGTAAGCAGAACAGGCTGGCCATAAGGAATGCCTACGATAAGAACGCCAAGTTCCTCATCGAGATCTGTCAGGACTGTAAGTTCTCTCAGACAGAGGTGGAGATCGCCCCTCAGGGGACTGAGTTCATCTCTTTCCAGGTGAATGCTGTTCCTGGTGAGAAGACTGTCGTCGTCAGGGACGAGAAGAATAATTTTTATGCTAAAGACACTTTTATTGTGACTAATTGATTATAATAAGGAAAAAAGGTAAAGGCGATAATCATGGACATAAGACCAGGAGACAAGGTGAAGGTCATCTGTAAGGATGATGAGTTCTACGATGGCCTCTTCATCGATAAGAAGAAGGACACAACTGTCATCAAGAGCGTGACAGGCTACAACATCGGCATCCTCAACAGCACCATCAAGGAGGTCAAGCTTCTTGAGAAGGGCAAGGACCTTAAGATAAGCCATGCGAAGAAGCATGAGCCTAAGCCAGGCCTTCCGACGATTTCTATCCTCCACACAGGAGGCACGATCGCCAGCAAGGTAGATTACCGCACCGGCGCTGTCGTGGCCAGTTTCAACCCTGAGGACCTTATCGGTATGTTCCCTGAGCTCCTTGACATCGCTAACATCGACTCACGCCTGATCGGCAACATGTTCTCTGATGATATGCGTTTCCTGCATTATTCTCTGATGGCCAAGGCGATCCAGGAAGAGGTGGAAAAAGGTGCTGAAGGCATAATCCTTACGCAGGGCACTGACACTCTCGGTTACACTGCCGCTGCCCTCTCGTTCATGCTGGAGTCTATCCCTGTTCCGGTCCTCATCGTCGGCGCTCAGCGCTCCTCTGACAGGGGCAGCAGTGATGCTGCGATGAATCTTCTCTGCGCTGCAGAGTTCATCAGGAAGTCTGACTTTGCCGGTGTCGCCGTCTGTATGCACGAGCTTTCCTCTGACGACTCTTGCGCCATCATGCCTGGCTGCAAGACCAGGAAGCTCCATACCTCGAGGAGGGATGCCTTCCAGGCAGTCAATGACTCTCCGGTTGCGAGGGTCAATTTCAAGACCCGCAAGGTCGAGATGCTGAAGGGCGGTTACCTGAAGAAGGACAGGAAGAGGGACTGGTTCCCTAAGGATAAGATGGAGGAGAAGGTAGCCATCCTGAAGATACATACCAACATGTCTGCTGACCAGTTCAGGTTCTTCAAAGGATACAGAGGCCTGGTCATCGAGGGCACTGGCCTTGGTCATGCCCCTATCAACATGACTGAGCATACTCCTATGCATGATGATAACAAGAAGGCCATCAAGGAATTGGTGGATTCTGGCTGTGTCGTCGTGATGACCTCCCAGTGCCTTTTCGGTCGCACCCAGATGGATGTCTATTCCACTGGCCGTGACCTTCAGGAGATCGGCGTCATACCTGGCGAGGACATGCTTCCTGAGACTGCTTTCATCAAGCTTGCCTGGCTTCTTGCCAATGAGCCTGCAGATGTGAAGACCTTGCTCAGGCAGGACCTTAGGGGCGAGATCAATCCTAGCATAGGCAAGGATGATTTCCTCGACGACCCATCCGGGAAATGATGATGGTTGCCAGGATGATGAGAGTCACTGAGAATGGAGAGATAGTATGACAGAGGGATTGGTTCCGTTGGATTATAAGAAGATCGGGTTGAAGTGCGGTATCGAGATACATCAGCGTCTCGACACGCCTAAGCTTTTCTGTTCCTGTCCCTCTATCCTGAGGGAAGATGAGCCTCATTTCCGTGTGCGCCGTGAGCTCCGCGCAGTCGCCGGTGAGACTGGCGAGACTGATGTCGCTGCGCGTCACGAGACTGAGAAGGATGAATATTACATATATGAAGGCTACAATGACACCACCTGCCTCGTCGAGCTTGATGAGGAGCCTCCTCATCCCATGAATCAGGAGGCCTTGAAGGTCGTGCTCCAGATCTGTAAGATGCTCAATGCCCGTGTCGTCGATGAGATACAGGTGATGCGCAAGACTGTCGTGAACGGTTCTAACACCTCTGGTTTCCAGCGTACTGCTCTCGTCGGTGTCGGCGGGACTCTTGATACTCCTCAGGGCCCTATCGGTGTCCCTAATATCCAGATTGAGGAGGAGGCTGCCAAGGATGTCGAGAAGGGTGTCGATAAGGATGGCAGGAATTTTGTCATCTTCCGTCTTGACCGTCTCGGTATCCCCCTCATCGAGTTGGGTACTTCTCCTGATATAAAGACTCCTGACCAGGCGCGCGAGGTATGCGAGCGTATAGGTATGGTCCTCCGTTCAACTGGCAAGGTCGCCAGGGGTATTGGTACCATCAGGCAGGACATCAATATCTCTGTCGCTGCCGGTGACCGTATCGAGGTGAAGGGTGCTCAGGATCTCAAGATGATCCCTACCTGGGTCGACTATGAGGCCCGTCGCCAGCTCGCGTTGTTAGATGTCGCTAAGAAGGTCAACGACCTGAAAGTCACTCATGATTCCAAGGATGTCACCGATACCTTCAGGCAGACCGAATGTCGGTTCGTGAAGAAGGCTATCGACAGCAAGGAGGTTGTTCTCGGCGACAGGCTTGAGGGTTTTGCAGGTATTCTTGGTATAGAGACCTGTCCTGGCAGGCGCATAGGTTCTGAACTCTCTGATTATGCCAAGATGAAGGCTGGTGTCGGCGGTATCATCCATTCCGACGAGAACCTTGATAAATATAAGTTCAGCAGAGAGGAGATCGATAAGGCCCGCTCCTTGCTTGGCTGTAAGGAAAAAGACGCTTTCATATTGGTTGTCGCCAGGAAAGAAAAGGCTGCTCTGGCAGTCACT
>DUGW01000220.1 GCA_013331125.1 Candidatus Woesearchaeota archaeon
CACAGCTACTCGCATGTTCCGTTTACAGGTATTGGGCGTCTCCAGAAGGAAAAGGAGATAATAGAGTGCAGGCAGATATTAAAAAACATCACTGGTGATGGGATTGCCGGTTTCAGGGCGCCATACAACTGTATTGACATGGATACTTTCTCTGTTCTCGAGAAAGAGGGATTTCTTTATGATGCGTCAATCATAGATGGTCTTGGGCTGTTGTTCCCAGACATAAGAGATACGGATATAGGCGAGATACCCATCTCAAGCGTATTCGGAATACCTATGGAAGATGTGATCTGGCTGTATTACCTCAAGATGCCAGGTGCTTACTTCTACATACTTGAGAACAAGAGGACAGGGATGGAGTCTTATCTCTTCCATCCGCACCACATTGCAAAGCATAAAGAGGAATTTGAACAGTTTATAAACCATTTAAAAGAGGAAAACGTAATATTTATAAGCCACAGAGAACTCATCGAAACATACGATGAGGGGGTTCAGACAAGTAGGGATTCTAGTTAGCATGCTCTTGATAGTTCTTCTTCTCGTTATTTCAGGCTGTTCAAAGACTTGCACACCTGAACGGGTTGTAGAGCAGAGAGCCATAACGCAGACCGTTGAGACCTATGTTGAAGAGCCCTATACGATCGAAGAGAAGAATGTGGTTGGACAGAACTGTATAGAAAGGCATTACAGCGAGATGAATGACTCCGAATTTAGTATAAGCCTGGGGGAAAAGGAATGGGTCGAGAAAGACACAGAACTAGGCGAATCAAACCATCTCAGGAGGATTGTGACCATATTCAACGGGCTGGATGAGATAGACGCAATATACCTTGACAAGATATATCTGTATAATGGAACTGAGACCAAGCGCTCCAAGCATCCCTTGATGTTCTTGGTGGAACCAAAATCAACAAGGAAACTGTATGTTCTGTGGGACACGCAATATGATCCTTACAAGGATGTCATAGTGGATTTCACCAACAACACTGAAGAGATTGGATTCACGACAACAGTCACTAAGATATGCTACAATGAGACTGAGACAGTTAATGTCACAAAATACAGGAAGATGCCTGCAGGAACAACAGAAGAGATAACTGGCTACGACGAGGTCGTGCGGGTTAAGCTAAAAAGCAACTGCTAGGCAACCTTTAAAAATAATTAACATCATCATCCATACTCAGGAACTTCTAGTACATCTTCAGAAAATGAATCAGTGCTTATATTGCCCTTGAAATCATAATCTATTCCATACGCTGTCCTGACGCCAGCTACAACAATCCTCATCTTCTTTGGAGAGCTCGTGAAACCGCATGCAGCATCAGTGAAATCTGCCAAAGGCCTCTCAAACTCGATTGTTTTGTCTACTTTTTGCTGGATTCCCACTCCGAACAACGCTTCTTTTGAAGAGAGATCCACATACTCTTCAGCGTATGCATCATCTATGCAGTATATCTTGTACTGCTCTACAAAATCAGGTTCCAGATAACTACCGTCTATATTGTAATCTATAGGGTTTATGTTTGCCCTGAGTGTGCCCCTGTCATCGATTGCCACATTTACTTCGGCCATCCCCGGAGGAATGTCATTGAAAGAATCCTCATGTGTTTGCGCAGGCAGGTTGAATGATGGGCTTTCTCTGTCACCCTCTTTTGCTGTTATAGCAAAGAAATAACGCTTGTCGTTCTCGATGTTGGGGAGGAAATAGAAGAACTTGTCATCGACAATCGACTGGTAGAGGATGTCCTCGAAAAGAGGCTCTGGAAGTACGCCTTCGCCGATGACACTTTCCAATACATATCTCTTCTCGCAGATAGTGCCTATGACCTCGCAGACAGGGCTGAAAAGAGAATCTTTAGTGATGCTTACAGCCCAGCTTGATGTTGCATCAAGCTCTACATACTCCAGGCCCGGAATATCCTCTGGATTGATTTCTGAAGGTGACTGTGTAGAGAGGCTGTTCTCCATCGTAGGAATGGCAGAATAATATATTACGTATGAATCAGCATCAAACCCCTCGACAGGATCCCATATAAGAAGTGATGTGTTGGTCGCGAATTTCGCATCATACACCTCAAAGTTCTTAACATCTGTCACATCGCTCTTGAACTCGTAAGCAAACTTCAGGACGACCTGTTGCAGGCCCATCCTGTTGGTCTGCTGGTCATACGCAAAGAATGTCTTGTCCTGGACAATACAGAATTTCATCATCTTGTTATTGAGTCCACACACAGGGTCGGCATCTGTCTTTTTCCTTATTGTGATATTGCCTATCTTGTCCTTGTATATCTCAATTGTCTTCTGTTCTATTCCAGGATCATACTTAAGCTCCATGGCTGAAGCGCCCCTCAGATCCAGACCAGCAGTCACACCTCCGAACACGACCTTTGAGACAAGCTGTGGCGTTGTGGTGCCTGCAGGCTGCTTTGATATCCTAAGGTCACTGCCTGACTTGGTGAAAGTGATCAACCTTTCATCTTCTCCAAAACCAAAAATATCATTGAATGCCAAAGACATCATGCCAAGCAGTTCAGCAACAGCACTCTGCTCCTCTCCTGTCTTCCACTGCTCAACCTCAGCATCTGTGACAATAGGTAAAGTATAAGGACAAACACATCCCTTGTCCTGCGACCTGGCGCAATTGTCTATTGCCTCTGCTATAGAGTTTATGGCGTGCTGATCTGAGTTCTCACAGTATGCTTCCCAGGCAGGATATTCAGGATTGTCATTCTTATCCCTGGTTATGACATTTCCGCCATACTTGACAACCCAGTCAAGATCAGGGTTGTCCTGCTCTATGACAGCAATATCATCCATGATGCACTCAAGATCACTCTTGCATATCTCGATATTTGCCAGATAATGCGGAACAGTCTCATAGATAGAAAGATCATAAGGTATTGTTATTGAGAATGAAGGGTCGACTGAATAAGGCACATTGAAGTAAGGGTGTGATGGCCTGTAAACTCCTGGAGCAGCAACTGCAATACCTGCCTGTCCTGGCTGCAGGCCTAAAGAAGGTTCTCCGCGGATGTATGTTATGATATTGTCCAGCCAAAGGTCGTCTGTTATCTTACCTGGAACAACCCATACATCTGGTAGTTTAGA
>DUGW01000035.1 GCA_013331125.1 Candidatus Woesearchaeota archaeon
AGAAGACCAAACAGGAGCTGACAATCACATACGGCCAGAAAGACTCTGAACTTACGAAGACAGTCCAAGGAAAGATAGTGGCCAGAATAAGTTAAGGAAACAGAGCTCTCATTGATAGGCAGAATCAGCCGATTTAATAATAAACAAGATAGTAAGATTTATAAATGGTGAAAGTCAGGATATCCTTTAACACAATCAAGCACAAAATGTGCTAAGAGGTGATTAGACAATGGGAAGCAAAAGAGCGCAAGCAGCTATGGAGTTCTTAATGACATATGGCTGGGCAATACTTGTCGTTCTTGCTGCTATCGGAGCACTGGCATATTTCGGTGTCCTGAGCCCAGACAGGTTTCTCCCAGAGAAGTGCACACTTCCTTCAGGAGTAGCATGCTTGGACTTTACCGGTACAGCATCACAGGTAAGCCTAGTGATACAGAACAGCGCAGGATTCGACATGAACAACGTCGCCGTGAGTGTAAACTCAACAACAGCAAACTTTGCCTGCACAGGCACAGACACAACGTTGACTGACGGTGAGAAAGACACCTTCAACTGCGCAGGATTGAGCCTGCCATCAGGTAAGTTCAAGGCAACACTCAACATAGCCTACACGAATGCGCAGACAACGATGACGCATACGAAACAGGGCGAGTTGATCCTGAAGATACCATAAGCAGGTATCTATTTTTTTATTTTTTTCATGATTTTGATTCTAGGTGATATAGATGGAAGAAATACAATTCGTAGGCCTAAAAGAGCTTGAAGATGTAGACCAGAAGATGGTACAGACCCTCTGCACAGAATATTATGATAAGGTCAAGAGGATGCTCCACAACGATGTGGGGATGAAGATACACATCAAGACCCTCAAGAAACAGGGAGCAAGACACCTCTATGAGGTCCAGATACAGGCCAATTCCCCGACAATCAAGTTCGACTCTTCAAAACACTCACAACAGGCACAGTGGGACCTGGCAAGCTCAATACATGAGAGCTTCAAGAACCTCATGAAAGAGATAGAGCACCATTTCCACGAGGAAGGGAAGTAAGTAGCAGATGATTCTACACTAGCAGTGTTGGCGCTATCACCGCAGGCCAACCCACTTACAAAGCGAGGCCGTAGCCGGGGGATGCCCCCTACGGGGAGGCAGGCCTTAAGCATACATATTCGAAGCCGAGGACCAGCGCCAACACAGGGCAAAGGGCATTTTTAAATAACCGGCAAATCTTATATACCAAGACCATTTCTGGCTCTCCGGTGGTTAGAATGAGGAGAACAGCCATAACGACAATATTCGTGCTTATGATACTAATCTTTTCACTGCCTGTGGCACTTGCCAGCGACAAGTACTTCTATGTCAAATCGACAGGATCGCCATACAAGGCATTGGCAGGCGACAAGATAACAGTGGATTTCGTCCTTGTGAACAAGGACCTCAAAGCCCCGAAGAACGTGACAGCATACATAGAAGGATGCCCATTGGGATGGATATGCGAAGAGAAACTATTCTCATACGACAAAGAGGATGCGCATCCAGAGAACCTCACGATCAAGGTGGCAAAGACCGCCATGCCGAAGAGATACACATTCTACGTCAAGCTTGACAGCTGGTACCCGGTGACAAGAGGAGATGACAAGGTGCTGGTAAATATAGTCACAGAGAGTGACCTGCAGACACTGACATACGAAGAATACAAAGCCAGAGAAGAACAGACACAAGAAGAGGAAGAGGAGCTATACATACCTCCAGAAGACTCAGGCGCAACACTGGTCAGCGTAGAAGAAGCCAGCAAAGAAGAGATAAAAGACGCGCTTGAACTCGGCGAGATAAGCGAAAACGCAGCGAAAGGAGAAGCAGAGGCAGGGACAGAAGAAGAGATGACGCCCGAGACAGTGCCGGAAGAGAAGAAATCCATCGAAGAGGTCAAAGAAGAGGTCGTCGAGAACCTTGAAAGGCTGGAGTCAGACAGGGGATTCGTGGAATACGCCACAGTCGTGCTGCTGATACTGCTCATAGTCGTAGGGACAGGAGCGATACTGGCCTTCGTGAAGAAAGACAAGAAGTAGGCAAGGAGAAAAAAGAGGGACAAAAAACAGGAGGTCCAAAAAATGCCATGCACATACTGCGTCGGAGCGCCAGACTGGGTCATCAAAAGATTCGATTACTGGACAGCATACCTGAAGAAGAACCAAGCATACCTGGGAACAGTGGTGATAGCACTGAACAGACACGTCCCAGACCTTTTCTCAGCGACGGAGATGAGCTGGGCGAACTGCAGGTCATAGTACAGAAGTTCAGGGAATCATACAAAGACCTGTTCGGAGCCANNACACATATGTAGCACAGTCAAGCCTCGAGAACCTACACGCAAACATACAGATAATACCAAGATATGACGTCGCGCCGAAGTTCGCAGACAGGGCATTCCCAGACCCAGGATTCGGAAGAGGATACGACCCGAACAAACTGGTAGAGCTGAGACCAGGAGCTTATTCAGAACTGATAGATATGGTCAAGGACAAGCTGGAAGGGAAACGCGAAGCTCCGGAAGATGAAGAGCTGGAAGTGCCAAGGCCTTAACGATAACCGACAGGGAAAGGACCTGTGACAGGGAAGCAGCCAATACGGGGGACGCAGTAACTATTACCCACTTTCTCAGACAGAGCAGGAGAATCCACTTTTGCGACCACAGTATCAGGATGCTCCCTTATCTGCATGGTCGCGAACGCTTCAGGATTATCCTCCATGAGCTGAAGAACCTCTTTAGGAAGGGAAGGATCCCTTATGACCATGCGGTAGGTCACTTCCTTCAGTGACGAGGAATAATTCTCTGTTATCATAGTATAGGCGACAGCCATGGTGAAATACCCCATCTTGACATGACTGGCCCAGTAGCTGGGAGTCTTCTTGTCAGAAGAATCCACCTGAGTGCCTTTAACAAAATCATCAAGAGCAAAACAGTTGTCAAAAAAGCCCTCAAACTCGCCTTCCATCCTGGCGAGATACTTATTGATCTCCTCAGTAGAGATGGTCACTGTCTCTGAGGAGGATGAACGGGTATGACCCGAGTCACGACCTTCAGAACCGCCCTGGAACTGAAGCCTAACCTCATCGCCAGGGATGCCATGGCTGCTTATGAAAAGACCAGACCTTGTCCCAGAGGTAGTGGAATCAGCAAGGGAAGACATAGCCTTCTCCCAATAGGACTTCTCATGCACATCCGAGCAGACCTCTACAATCGAATAACCAAGACGCCGAGCCATACCAGCCCAGGCACCGACATCAAGCTTAAGCGCCTCCATAAAGTATTTCCTTGAATCAGAACCATGCACCACAACAAAATGATCATCCCCTTTCCTGAACAAGGGCTGGGAATGGTTACAGACAGAGTCAGGGGACAGGCTGTATTCCTTAACAATCGTGTTGAACATACGCTCCTCAAGGGTCCTCCTACGAGCCCGTTCCTCTTCTCTCTGCTCAATACGGCGGTTATGCCTGCGGACATCTTCAGAATACTCAAGAGCACCGACAGCTGCGGGGACACCTGTAGCTAAAGAAATCGCAAGCCAGTACTTCCTTAGAATGCTTTTACGTGACATCTCTCTTGTATTATATAGATATACTGATTTATAAGGATTTCTTTTTTTGTTTTTACTGAAATGGAGAACTAAACGCGGTTTTTGCTCTTGTGGGAAAGCGTAAATGGGTTTCTTTCGTCAGGGGAAAGGACCACAGGACACTGGACACGCACAGATAGGGCTTATAAGCGCCAGATCCTCAATCCATGGTATGGAAATATTCGAAAAAGCCAAGATACTGGGAGAGGCAGGGAAGTGGGACAGCTGCGGACCGAAGATGTGCGAGGTCAATGTGCGAGAGGGACTAGGAGGGATATACCACGCAAAGGCAGAACACAAGACATGCAGGATATTCAAGACACTGATGGACAACAGCTGCAAGATGGACTGCGGCTACTGCGGGAACTCAGGCACATCAAAATGCAAGAAAAAAAGGGCAAGGTACGAGCCGGAAGAACTGGGAGGGCTGTTCAACTACCTGCACAAGAAACTGGATGTCAACGGACTTTTCCTGAGCTCAGGAGTCAGCGGAGATCCTGATGTCTGTACTGAAAGGATGATAGAAGCAGTGAAGATTGTGCGGCACAAGTATAAGTTCAGGGGGTACGTGCATTTCAAGGTATTACCAGGGACATCATACGAGATGGTCAAGCAGGCTTCGGAGTTAGCTGACAGGATGAGCATAAACATCGAGGCACCGACCAAGAGCGTCATGGGAGAGATGAGCTCCTGCAAAGACTTCAAGAACGACATACTCAAAAGACAGGTGTGGATAAAACAACTGAAACCAGGGTGGGGACAGTCGACACAGATGATAGTTAACGACAAGGCAACAGACAAAGATGTGCTGAAAAGGACAGAATGGGAATACAGCGCGATGGAACTCAGAAGGGTATACTACTCAGCATTCAGGCCAGTGCCAGGGACGACGATGGAACGCGAAAAGGAAGAGAGCCTGCACCGGCAGAACCACCTGTACAACTGCGACTTCCTGCTCAGGGAATACAAGTATAAGCTCTCGGAGTTCGACGTAGTGATGGAAGACGGGATGCTGCCGAAAGAGGACCCGAAACTAGCCATCGCGATGGCAACATTCGATGGGGCATTGGATGTGAACGAGGCCACGTATGAGGAACTTATCAGGGTGCCTGGTATAGGACCCCGGACTGCTGCACGCATCGTCGGGATGAAAGGGAAGATAAAGAAATACGAAGACCTGCACAAGTTCGGCGGATGGGTGAACAGGGCAAAGCCTTTTATCTCGGTCGATGGGAGACGGCAGAAGATGCTGATGGAATTCTAGGGTATCAGAGCGAAACAATGCCTGACAGCACGAAGCAGATGCTTCTTCTTGTAACCAGAATCGACACATATCACTGAAGGAAAATCAGATTCAAGACGGAGGGCATCATCCCTCTTATTACAGTACTGCGGAAAGAAGATGAGCATACCCACCTCTCCATCATAAAGACGGGAAGCAAGACCGAGCGCCTGAGGGATCTTGCCAGAGAGACCATTCAGCTTGAAGGACTTCACCTCAACGACATAATAACAACCTCCATATCCTGCCAGAAAATCATACTCATGGACGACCCGCCTGCCTTCCCTGACAATAATACCGTGATCAGACCTTGTCCAATCATAGCCATCAGAAGACCTGGGAAAATCCTCATCCAGAACAAGACCTGCCCTGCTGAGCCAACCATGCACGAAATGCTCAGCGATACGGCCACGCAGATCATCAGGACGGACAGAACCAGCTACAACAACAGACGACAGGTCCAGAGCCGACAAAGGCTCCCTGTACTGTTCCAGCCTCTCCTTGATACCCATAAAGACAAGCAGGGCAACATGATTAATAACAGTTTTGTCGTCACAAAAATGGGACGGAAAAGAAAGTTATATAATTGGGAAGAGGTTCTTGAGGAGGATGAGAACAGTAATAATGTGCATCGTATTCAGAAAAGAGAGCGATACTGAATTCCTGCTCCTGAAAAGAGTGCCTGACAAAGGAGCTTTCTGGCAACCAGTCGGAGGGGCTGTTGAAGAATATGACGAGACAGTCCTTGATGCAGGGTACAGAGAGATGATGGAAGAAGCAGGGATAAGAAAGAAAGATGTGCTGAATGTCCTCAAAGATGTCCATCAATTCGAATTCGACAAGCATTATCTGACAGGAGAACCGATACCGAAAGAAAAAGTGCATGTCTACGCTTTTGAAGTGAGACCTGAAGTTGAGATACACATCCACTCAAACCAGGATGAAGAGCATGAAGATTTCGGATGGTTCAGCTACGACGAGGCGATGGAAAAGCTGTATTGGCCGAACAACAAGGATGCATTCGAGAAACTGCGAGGGATATTATGATCGAAGATAAGGTGAAAAAAGGGAAATACAGGCATTTCAAAGGGAAAGAGTACGAAGTGATAGGCACGGCAAAGAATTCTGAGACGATGGAAGAATATGTCGTGTACAAGGCACTGTACGGCGAAGGACAGATTTGGATCAGGCCTGTCGCGATGTTTGCAGAGGAGATAGAAAGGGACGGGAAGAAGATGAAGAGGTTCGAGTATGTCGGCGATGAAAGCAAGTGACGTCCAGAAAGAACAGAGGAAGCTGGCAAATCCCAAACAGGCAGAGCTATTGCAGAGATTCTTCAAGACAGGGCCTGGAGAATATGGCGAAGGCGACAGGTTCCTAGGGCTGAAGGTGCCGCAGGTAAGGAAGGTGGCGAAGCAGTGCAAGGGGCTGGAGCTTAGCGAGATACAGAAGCTGTTGGACAGCAGAGTGCATGAGGACAGACAGGCAGGACTGTTCATACTTGTCAGGAATTTCGAGAAGGGAGAAGCAGAAGCGAGGAAAGGCATATATGAATTCTACCTCAAGAACACGAAGAACATAAACAACTGGGACCTGGTGGACCTGACAGCACCGAACATCGTCGGAGGATGGCTGCTGGACAAAGGAGCAGGAGAGAGGAAGATACTTTACAAACTGGCAAAGTCGAAGTCATTGTGGGAGAGAAGGATAGCAGTGCTGGCGACATTCATGTTCATTAAATACAAAGATTATGATGATGCGTTGAGGGTGGCTGATATGCTCGTAGCGGACAAGCACGACCTCATACACAAGGGAGTCGGGTGGATGCTGAGAGAGATAGGGAACAGGGACCAGAAAGTCGAAGAGGAATGGCTGAAGAGGCATTACAAGACGATGCCAAGGACGATGCTGAGATATGCGATAGAGAAGTTCGACGAGAAGAAAAGGAAATTCTACATGGGAAAATGAGCCTGAAAAGAAAGATCAAGAACGCGCTGATCGTGACAGGGATAGCATTAGCATCGATAAAAGCAGCAAATGTCAAGATGAGAAAACCGAACCAGGACAGTATACAGATGCAGGATTCCGGCTACAAGATAATCACAGACGAGATAGAGACAGACCTCAAACAAGCAGAGAGACTGATCAAGGAAGGGAAACCAGCGATGGGTGAGATAGCACATGCGAAAGTGAAAGCAGAGAAATATGTCCACGGGGCGGCACGGGAGAACAAGAAAGAAGCAAAGAGACTTCTCGCAGAGGTCAGGAAACTCGAAAAGATAGAGATGAAGATAGAGAAAGAGCGCGAGAAAGAATTAAAGGTATGATAAAAATGGCAAAACACTTATGCAAGGCAAGCGAAGCAGGGATACTAGATAATTTCATAAGGCGGTGGATGCACAAACCTGACCAGATACTGAAAGGCTTTGTACATAAAGGGATGAAAGTCCTTGACCTAGGATGTGGATCAGGATATTTCACAGTAGAGATGGCAAGACTTGTGGGGCCTTCTGGAAAAGTCGTTGCGGCTGACATCCAGGAAGAGATGCTGAAGATGGCGAAGGAGAGACTGGAAGGCGAATCATTGGGCAGCAGGGTGAAGCTGCACAAGTGCAACAAAAACATAGGGTTGAAAGAAAAGTTTGATTTCATATTCGTCTTCTATGTGCTGCATGAGGTAGAGAGTGCACGCGCGTATCTTCATGAGCTGAAAGGACTCCTGAGGAAGAGTGGGAAGATACTGTTGGTAGAGCCGAAGTTCCACGTCACGAAAAGAGAGTTCCTGGAAGAGGTAGAACTGGCGAGGAAAGCAGGGTTCAAAATAAGTGAAGGGCCCAGGGTAATGATAAGCAGGGCAGTAGTGCTTGAGCACAGATGACAGGCAGGGATTTTACCGTTACATTTAAATAGTTCTTTATAAAGGAAAAGGGCATGGAAAAAGAGGTCTATCAGAAGATAAGGAGAGTGCTGCCAGTACTGGCCTACCTTCTAGCAGTGTATTTCCTGGCATACACGACAGACGAGTCAATACCGCTGGTTCTGGCAGGGATGATGCCAGCGCTGGTGAACCTGTTCGTACTCATATTCTTCGACCCGAACGACAAGGCCAACCATGTGATAGCGTTCAGCGCACCACCGATACTGGGACTGCTGTTCATAATAATATGGAACGCAGGAGTCAGCCCATCAGTGACAAGCATGGACGGACCAACAGTCGCATTCCTGAACGTGGTGCTCGGATACATAATGCTGGTATTCTTCATA
>DUGW01000197.1 GCA_013331125.1 Candidatus Woesearchaeota archaeon
GGTATGGGTCATGGACACGACTGTAGATACTATCTGCCATGGAGCAGACCTCGCAGTGCCAGGCATATCAAAACTGGAAAGCGGTATCGAGAAGAACCATACAGTCGCTGTCATGAGCCTGAAAGGCGAGCTTATCGCTCTTGGCGAGTCAAGGATGTCATCAGACGAGATGAAGAACAATAACAAAGGCGTGGCAATAAAGACAAAGAAGGTCTTCATGGACCCAGGCGTGTACCCTCGGGTGCAGAGGAAGGAGAACTAATCCTTAATATCCAACTTCTCGACAAGATCATATGTCTTAGGTGCGTCAGCTCTCTTCAATCTCTTCTTGAGCGCCTTCAGCTCATCAACATCATCCACATCAGGCAGTTTCTCAAGCAGAACAAATGTCCGCTTCTTCTGTTTCAGCACCTTTACCTGCTCCTCCAAAAGCTTATCAGTCCCGAAAGGCAGGTTATTGAAGATGTCATACGGCTTTTTCATGCCAATAAGGTAATATCCACCATCATCTACAGGACCTATCACAACATCATAGAAATCAAGAGCATTGAATGCCTTAACTATTATCTCAGGATTAATGTCAGGAACATCACAACTAAGCACAACAACCTTGTCATAATCATCAAGAAGATCCTCAAATGTCCCGAACAGGTGCCCTGCAAGCCCTATCCCTCTCTGCACATAAAGTATTGCCTTGGGAAACAACTTCCTATAGCTCTCCTTATATTCATGGCCAATAAAACTAAGATAAAGATCATAGTCCTTCTCAGATGTCTTGGTTATGATGTCACTTATGAAAGCATTGCAGAGCTTGGCACACTTCTCAGGGCCTATAGCTTCGCTTATCTTCCTCTTGACCTTACCAGGCTCAGGGTATTTGGCAAATAAAACTAGAGCATTCATCCTACACCATCAAATATAGTATATAGTATATATGCAGGTATTTAAATAGTTTTTGATGCCATCAAGTCAAATCAGATATCTATACCCAGACTATTCAGGTCCTCAAGGAGCTGTTCAGAATCTTTGAAGAGTATGCATTTCATGCCTGCACTGGCTGCTGCACCTATATTCCTCTGCTTGTCATCAATAAGCAGGCACTCTTCTCTCTCAAGCTCTACCATCTTGGCAGCAACATCAAATATTTCAGGGTCGGGCTTCTTGACACCGATATCACAAGAGACAAGCCAGAAATCAAAGTACTTGCCGAGCCCCAAGGTATTTTTAGAATGGTCTGACCATTCAAATGTGTTGTTGGATATGACACCCAACTTGTACCTACCAGTCGCACCTATCTTTTTCAGAATCTCTAAAACATCCTCTTTAACAGTTATCAATGAACATGACTTCTCAACGAGTGCATCAGGATCTTTCTTAAGGCCTAAATCACCCACAATATTCGCCATGAACTCCCTGCCACTCATCCTTCCGAGCTCAGAATCAAGCCAATACCTGTCCCTCACCTTCCTGACTTCCTCTCTAGAACTGCCAGTCTCTTCTGAAAAAGCGCCTTCTATGATACGGAGAATCTCTGTGACAAGGACACCACCCAGATCAAAAAATATGGCTTTTATTGCCATCTTAACCCATGCACCTCCTCAACCTGGCTGCTGCAAACAGGTCCTTTGAGAAATCCTTTTTCGTCGACCACAAGTGGAACACATTGGACGTGTGGTTCCTGTGAAGGAATGCGTCTGTGCTGTTGGGACCTAATGATGCGTCTGTGTAATCCTCCACAAGCTTGACCTCTGCCTGGACAGATGCCCATGCCTTATGTGTCTTTGCAAGGAAGTTGAGGTTCTCCTTGTTCAGCAGAGAACCTGCAGCTATCAGGTCCTGCTTTATGTTAGGATAGAAACGCTCAAGGTCCTTGACCAGACCCTGCTTGATGCAATCGACTATGGCGTTTCCAGTGCCCAGTATCTCAGGAGGGATGCCCAATGAGTAAAGAGAGAAAGAACGCTTCAATGATTTTGGTACCGACCTCCCTATAGGCTGCATCCCCTCTGCAATATCCTTCAATGATGGGAGTTTATTCACAGCACCCCTGTAATGCTTTGCAAACACACCTTCTATCGCAGCAATCTTCTCCTGCTCAGCCCTTGTGTACGTGACAGTCTGATTCTTAGGAAGGACCCTGTTCAGTATATCTATGGAACTCTTCACAGAACCTATACCATTATCATACCTGAAAGCAGATGTTATGGTCACTGTCCTCGCACCAGGGTACGTCGCTACAAACTCCCTCAATCTCGACGGGTCGAGCCCTCCCCTGAACAACAGAGGACCTGCATCAACAATAGGGTATGCGGTTATTCCTGCAATTCCCGAGAACACAGAATAATTAGACAATGCCCTTTTCGTGGCAAGCACTGCACCGACAAAACCAAGGCTGTCTGCAATTGTGGCTCTAGGTATCAGCGGCCTAAAATAATCCACCTTGCAGCGGAACGAAGACTGGTAATTGCTGAAGTAGCTGTTCAGTGCAGTATACCAGTTGCTCTTCTTCTCAAACTGGTGTGTAGGGATTATTGAAAGCACTTTAGGGCCGCACTCCTGGCGGAACTTCTCGCTTGCAATGCCGACAGACTCATTGTAAAGTTTTGCGAAGCGGATCATCTCATTCGATGAAGTTGCTGAGTGCACCACCTCAAACAAAGGAGGATTGAACATGTCCTGCCCGATCGCGAATCCGTTGGAGCTTATCACAGACATGTAGAGTCTGCCAAGGGTCTCCAATGGATTGTTGTTGCTCACCTTGAATGTGATGAAACAATTCTTCCCTATCTGTTTCTTGCGGAAGAAATCATTGTAATGCCTCACCAATTTCTTCACAAGAAGCTCATCCAGCTTACGGTCCTGCCAGTCCCAAACATACTCATGGCAGTTGAACTCCTTGAAAGACACATAGCAGTCAAAGAAATCATCAGAAGCAGAAGAGTCCTCCTTGAACGACCAGAAAGGCTTTGATGCATTGTCAGGGAACTGCGTAGCTGCAGTCGACGGAATCTTCCGGTCACTGGATATGCACACCCCCTCTTTTGTCTCTTTGATAGGCATAAAGATGCCAATATGATGTTTGGTTTATATATTTTGTGAGAAAGGAGGGTATTTTTTCAATTCGGCTTTGGGCTTTGGTTTCTGTTGCAGAAGCGGTTATGACTGTGATTGGAAGTAA
>DUGW01000156.1 GCA_013331125.1 Candidatus Woesearchaeota archaeon
TACCGGGCTGATCTAAGCGCCCCTTGAATTGACAGAAGAACAGGGTCTGAGGTCTTCACTTCAGGCCCAATGCCTTAAGCTTCCTCAGCAATGTCTCATACCTGAGTCCTATCTTCTTCGCGCATCTTGTAGCATTGCCATCACTCTCTGCCAGCGCCTTCTTCAGGTATGCCTTCTCGAACTCCTCCTCCGCGTCTTTGAGTGTGAGCTGTCTGTCCGGCAGTTCGTCGAGTATGTCCTTCGACACATCCCCCACTTTTTGGTAGACCTCTGCTATCTTCTCCGGGTGTATGACTGTCCTGTACCTGTCGACGACATCCTCGATTATGTGACCTACTGATTTCTGTTTTATCTCGTATGGCTTGATCATCTCCTCGCGTATCTTCGAAACATTGATGCCTGCATCCTTCACGATCCGATGGATGCTCCTCCTGTCGACTCCTGCCCTCTTCGCTACTATCGATATGTTCCCATAGCTCGTACGGAGTAACCGACGCAAGAAGTCCTGTTTGAACCTCTTCTTTGCCGCCTTGAATTTCATCTTTGTGTCGACTGTGAAATCGAGCAGAGGGCTCTTCTCGAGTGTCAGAGAGATATCTTTGGACAGCTCTGATATGTTCACTCCAAGCACCTTGTGCATGGCATCTGATACGATGTGTTCTACGTCCTTGTTGTCTTTCTCGACCATGTTCATTTACCGGTGATCTGCCTCAACAACCGCCACAAAAGCGTCTTATACCCCTGTACTACAAAAGCTTTTAAATCTTGCTCTCCTAATAGGACATAGCGGTCTCGGCACACGATTTGCCTGGGCTCGAAAAACGAGGCAATTCTGGGGGTAAATTTATCACCACACTAATCTAAATAAGCCCAGCTCCTGATATAGTCCAATGAATAAAGTGATGTCATATGGTTACTGATATGCGACCTCAACTCAAGGAAGTAAGGGACAGCCTGCTCAGGCCTCCGACTATCCGTCAGATGCTTGACAATGCTATCGCAAGATATGAGTCCCGTGCCCACGCATGGGCTGGACAGGCGAATTCCTCTGACAATCCCACAGCCTATCTCACTCATGCCCTGGATGATCTTGAGGACAGAGTGGCCTCTGCAAGAGAATCTCTCCGCCAGGACCCCAGAGACATACAATCCCGTGAGGTGTTTGACGATCTTCGTGCTGATCATCATGTCCTGCAACAGATAAAGGTAGATGACAATAAGGCTATAGCTCCCAAGGTAAAGAGGCATCGCGCCCATCAGAAGCAGCTTGAGATACTTGAGCAGGAGGGTCTTGTCGTCAGGGTCTCTGAAGAGGCCTGCGCTGCGAAACAGCTTGCCTCCGCACTTGAGTATCAAGTCGTTGTCTATGACCGCAAGTTCGAGATCCCTGGTCACTTTGCCCATCGCCTTCTCAAGAGTCCTTCAAAGACCAACAAGTACAAGGTTGACATGTGCATCTCTGACCTTATGGAGCAGGAGCTCATACAGGCGACTAAAGACATACAGGAAGGACCTTTCAATTTTGACACGATTGCGCCTAATGATACTGACTCCCCGGCGGTCCGCGCCCTGAAGAAGTCTTGGTTGAATGCTCTCACCGCCCTTTTCCAGGATGAAGGCATATACAGGAAAGAAGGCAAGCGCGACCCATCTTATATGTTCGCCCGCGCCAAGGAGTTCCGTGAGATGCTCGGCAAACAAGAGAATGTCAGCAAGACAGGACAGAAGAGAAACTGGAAGATATCGAAGAAACGTCGTGACCTTGCAGTCAGGGCAAAAGAGATCGTGAAGGATCTCATTCCGACGAGACATCTCCGCCTGATGAGGTCTGACCACACTCTTGACGAATTCAGGATCAATGGCTGGATGCCTGAAGAGACGTACAGGGAATCGTTTGAAGACACAGACCCTAAGCGACGCTATCTTGGGATGACCTATACTCTCCGAGGGCACGGCCAGAGCCTTTTCCTTCTCACCAATGCCATCGACGGCATGAAGATGATGCTGTACTCGTTGCTGGTCGAAGACTTGAAGAAAGAGGGTTATACTGTCCGCCAGTCTGACATCATCCGTTTCAGCAAGAACTACGCCAAGCAGGGAAGGATGAGAGGGAGTGTCCTCTCTAAGTCTGGTATCCGCCAGCAGAACCAGCCTGTCGCAGGCGCGATGTTCAACACTGAAGACCCTGACAATCACCGCTGGGTACAGCACGAGGCTGTCTGTGACTGTGATGATTGGAGCAATCTTGCCCGCCTCCGTTCCGGCAAGGTCCTCAACTATGAGGACTCCCATGTAAGTGCTTTGCGTTTCCGTCGACAGTATGCAGAAGTGTCCAAAGGCAGGGAACCCATAGACCAGGTCCCTCTCGCTGATGAGGAGCTTGCATACATGGACAGGAAGTTCACCGGTCAGGCGCTGATCATGACAAAAGCTGACGGAAGTCTCAAGACGCCTAACCGTTCTGAGAGGGAAGCCTCACTCACTGACTACATGGTCCGCACAAGGTCTTTCCGGACTGTCGATTTCCGCACTGGCGTCGATGCCGTGAAGAGATTATACACTGACAGTCTAAAGGTGAAGAAAGAGTGAACACAGACTGATTGTCAACCCACGCCTGACAACCCATATATCATTCCTTATTTCGCCAGGTTCACGAAGAAGAATATGGCCCCCACTATGATGACTATGAGCATCATCCCTGCTGCCTGTTTTGTGAACAGTGGTGCGAAATCTATCTCTACATTCTCTTCTGCAGGCACGAACTGGTCTGCGAAAGACACTGTCTGATCTTCCAGCAGCCTGTCTCCCCATAGCTGGCTGAACCCGAACAGCACCGCGACCGTTATCAGTATGTATGTCAATACCTTCAGGAATCCTGACTCTTTCATCAGCCCGACTATGTTTTTCTGCGGCAGGCCGAACATGTAGAACAGGCACCCCAGACCTACC
>DUGW01000037.1 GCA_013331125.1 Candidatus Woesearchaeota archaeon
CTTGAGCACGCCCTTGCCGCCGAATCTTATTCCTCCATCGCGGAGTTCGAGTGCCTCATGCACCCCTGTCGAAGCTCCGCTAGGCACTGCGGCTCTTGCCTTATGTGTCTTTGAGAATACGTCGACCTCGACTGTCGGGTTTCCCCTGCTGTCCAGGATCTCGCGGGCATGTACTTTGCGTATCATGAAGTCAGATTTCAAACTATTCACCTCTTTTTGCGATGCTTTACCTGCCAGATACCCAGAGGAACACTATTTATATGTATTTCGCTAATAGTAAGACATTTAAACCCTCCCTGCCAGTGTCTTCCCATGACATTCAAGAATCTCCGTTTCGGCACTGCCGGGACCCCCATCAGCTGCAAAGACCGCTCCAGCCTGGTTGGCGTATCCACTGTCCGTTCTCTTGGCCTTGACTGCATGGAATTGGAGTTTGTCCGTGGTGTACGTATGTCTCCTGAGCTTGCCAGGGATGTCCGCAAGGCTGCAGAAGATAATGACATAACTCTCACTGCCCACGCGCCTTATTATGTCAATCTCAACAGTGAAGAAAAGGACAAGCAGGTCGCTAGTGTCAAGCGCATCCTTGATACTGCCATCATCGCTGACAAGGCAGGTGCTTTCTCCATAACTTTCCATCCTGCCTATTACATGAAGATGGATCCTGAGAAGGTCTATCAGAAGGTCAAGGCTGAGATGCAGAAGATTGTCGATAAGATGAAGTCCCTGAACATCAAGCTTTGGCTCCGTCCTGAGACCACTGGCAAGGCCACGCAGTTCGGTTCTTACCAGGAGCTGATCCGTCTGAGCCAGGAATTGGACCAGGTCCTTCCCTGCGTCGACTTCGCCCATCTCCACGCCCGCACTGGGAGACTCAACTCTTATGACGAGTTCCATAAGGTCCTTTCAGACCTCGAATCCGGGTTAGGCAAGACGATAATCGACAGCATGCATATCCATATGTCTGGCATCAATTACTCTGCGAAGGGTGAACTCAACCATCTTGTGCTGAAAGAGTCTGACATGAAGGNNCAAGACCTGCTCAGAGCACTGAAGGAGTTCAATGCCAAGGGTATTGTCATCTCTGAATCTCCGAACATCGAGGATGATGCTCTTCTTATGCAGAAGTATTATAAATCTCTCTGACTGGGTCTTCCTTATGGCGAGAAACAACGACTTTGAAAGTCTTTTCAACACCCCTAACCTGATCAGTTATTCGAGGGTCATCCTTCTCCTTCCCATCATCCTTTTCTATCCTAACCGTTGGTTGATGCTTTTCCTTTTCAGCCTCGCTGCAGTTAGTGATTGGTATGATGGTTTTGTCGCCAGGAAGCAGGGTCTTGCCACCAAGCTTGGTGCCATCATCGACCCTCTCTGTGACAAGATACTGTTTGCAGGTCTCATATTTTTCTTCTATGGTAAAGGTGACATATCTACTTTCCAGCTTATCACTCTGTTTGTCCGTGATCTCTTTGTACTGGGCATCGTAGGTTTCACTTATATCCTGACGATGTATGACAGACGCCTGAAGAGGCTCAAGAGCATGATGTAGGCCAGGCTCACAGGCAAGATCACCACAGTCCTTATCTTTGTCGCCCTGACATGGATCATGGCTGGCGTCCCCTGGTTTGAGTATTTCATCTTCCTTGTCCTGCTCTCATCAGCCGCGACAATAATCGATTACAGCATCATGTACGGCAAGGCCATGATGGACATCAATTCTGAAGGGCTATGAATGCCTGGAACAGTTCTTTCATTTTGGGTGCTGCCTAGCGAGCTTAAGAGGAATAGAACGACCAGTATCGCAGTTGGGCAAAATACCACGGTTGATTCTTCCGTGCGAGCGCAGCACCCCAAACAATCTCGATAAGAGTGCCTGCCCAAGGAAAATTTATATACCTCAACACCCCTTATCTTTCCATGGTACTGACAGAGATACTCCAGGCATTCTGGTTTTTCGGTCCTGCAGGGCTTGCCAACATGGCTCCTGTACTGGTCAAGTGGATCCCTTTCCTTGACTATCCTGTTGATTTCCACCTTAAGCTCAGGGGCAGGCCTCTTTTCGGCTCTCACAAGACCTGGCGCGGTCTTTTCTTCGGCATACTCATAGGCGTCCTTGGTGCTTACATCCAGTCCTGGCTATATCCTTTCACACAATCAATCTCGCTGATCGACTACACCCAGGTCAACCTTCTACTGCTCGGTTCCCTCTTAGGTCTTGGTGCCTTGCTTGGCGATATGATAAAGAGTATGTTCAAACGCCAGTTCAATATCAAACCCGGTAAGCCCTGGGTCCCTTTTGACCAGCTTGACTGGATAGTCGGCTCCATGATTGTCCTGTTCTATGTGACAATCCCTTGGCTCCACATCCTCATAGCCTTCTTCCTTTTCGGTGCTCTTCATCCTCTGACCAATTATCTTGGCTATATCATCAGGATCAAGAAGAGCAAGTGGTGAGCATCAGACCGCACCCGTCAGATTTCTACTCCGAAGTGGTATTGCTGTTTTCGGCCCGTAAGCCTTGTTTTCACAGAAAGATTTATAACTCTCTGTAGGCACAACCGCTGTATCAATTAAAAAGAGGTTGATAATCATGGCTAAAAGTAAAGGTGTGAATGTCGTCCAGAAGATTGGTTCCTGGGCATTCATCGTAGGCGTGATCATCGCGATCATCGCAGGTTTCTGGCCTATCGGCACAGTCGCCACATCTGTCCTGATAATCTTGGGATTGATCGTCGGCTTCCTGAACGTGACTGGCACAGAGACGAACAGCTTCCTGTTCTCGAGCTTGGTGCTTGTCGTGTTGGCCAGCATGGGCGGACAGCTTCTTGAGGCTATCCAGTTCGTGGGTCCGATGCTCAAGTCGATCTTCTCTGCTATGATGCTGTTCATCATACCAGCAGCAGTGATTGTGTCTCTCAAGGCCATCTATGCTCTGGCAGAGGAAGAATAAGTGTCGGGTTGACCTGACAAAATATTTTTCTTTTTACCTGTTTCTTTATCTGCTTCTCTCCACACCTACCCTATTGCACCACTTGTTTATCACGCATCTGCTGCACCACGGGCTTATCGGTACGCAGACATTCTGTCCCCAAGTCACGAGCAGGTCATTATAGATTATCCAGTGCTTCTTCGGCAGTCTCTTCCGCAATGCCATCTCTGTCTCATCAGGGCTCTTTGTCTTCACATACCCCAGCCTGTTGCTTATCCTGTGCACATGCGTATCGACGCACACCCCTAGTTTTCCGTAACCCAGGGTCACCACCAGGTTAGCTGTCTTCCGCCCCACTCCATCAAATTTCAATAGCTCATCTATCTCATCAGGCACTTTTCCTTTGTACTCATCGATTATCCGTCTGCTGGCCTCTTTTATCTTCGGCGCCTTTGTCTTGTAGAACCCGACAGGATATATCAGTTCCTCAATCTTCTTCACTGGCAACGCTGCCAGTTTCTCTGCAGTCCCTGCCACAGAAAAAAGCCTGTTGCTTGCGCTTGCTGTCACTGCGTCCTTTGTCCGGAGTGAAAGCATTGTCGAGATGAGGACCTTGAACGGTGATTTTGTCCAGCTTATCTCTGTTACTATCGGTATTGTCATGCCCTTCTTGGCTGTCTCTTTCTTCAGAAGGCTTACGACTTTGTCTATGTCGACTTTTTTCATCTTTATTCAGTCATGCCTTTGATATTGATCTTGTCGTTCACATAGATCATGTACTCGTCTGAGAATCCGGCTGGTAACTCTACCACATATTTTGCTTTCTGTAGGCACGGGTATGTCATGCATGGCTCTTTGTCGCATGGTGGTGCCTCTTTCTCTATGCACAGTATCCTTCCGGCACCATCTGCCCAGATGATGTCTATCGGGAAGCTTACGTTCTTCATCCAGAAGTCTGTCTGTTGCGGTCTCTCGAATATGAAAAGCATTCCCTCGCGGGGTGCCAATGGTTCTCTTCCCATCAGTCCTTTCATCCTCAGCTGCGGCGTGTCCATCACCCCCACAAGGTCGACGCAGTTCTCTTTCTTGAAGCATACCTGTTTCGGCGCTCCCGACCTTTCTGCTGAGAATATGCTGACTGCTGCAAGGACCACAAGTACTACGAAGGCAACCAGGAGTATCCTTGCCAATGCATTGTATTTTCCTAACAAGACATCTATCTTTGCCATGGGAATAAATTAAAGAATAGGATTAATAAACATTTGCATTGACAGGGATGCACAGTCAGTGTGCAATCATCTTCCTTCAAGGAACACGTCCTGCTCTCCTACCTTAGTGAGTCCTACCCTGCTCAAATAGTAGGCGAATTCGAACTTGATCACCTGGTCGTCATGGCCTATGTCTGCATTGACAAACTCATCTTCGAACAATCGCGTCTTGCCTGGCCACATCGTCTTAAGGTATAGGTCCTGTACCTTTATGTATTCTACATTGCCATACTTGTCTGTCTTAGGGACCAGCACATGCACCCTCGGGTCGACTTGTATGTCCAGATGGTTTGTCACCTCGACATCGACCCTGTTGAGTTTTCCATATCCCCATTTTATGTTTGATACCTTGAAATCAAGGGCAGGTGTTGACGGAGTGACGACTGCAGGTTTCATGCCTACATATTCATCTCCTTTCTTCACATCATATGTGTTGTCGATCGCAGGCTCTGCAGAGGTCTCTTCTTCTGGATAGTCCTGGTCTATGTATCTCTTGTCTCCTGCTGCAGGTGTCGGTGCAACTGCTGCAGGTGCTGTGTTCTCTGGCTCTTCGTAAGTTGGTTCTGGGAGATCCATGCCTGTGTCTTCATACACTGGCTCTGCCATCCTGTACTTCTCTTCTTTCTCTTCCTTTGCCTCTTCTTCAGAAGGCAGCTCTTCTATGTCGCACACCTGGTTGCTGTTCTCATCTGTGCAGCAGACATCGTTTATCAGGACATATGGTTGCTTGCACTGCGTTCTTGTGCAACCGAACAGAGATAAGGATATGATTATCAAAGCAAAGATCGTAATAAGAGTACGCTTCATGGTATCACCCTCTTTAGGCATTATTTGGCCTATATATTATCGTGGTAGTATCGCACATGTCATACTGTCGTCGCATGATTATTTAAACCTTTTGAGGGCTTTTTATACCTATCAACCCGAAAACTTATAAACTTCCCTCGCGCAGTTCAGATAAAATGGGACCTGAAAAAGACATACCTGGACAGGAGGACCCGCTTGATCCTCTAAGACACAACAAGCCTGCAGCTGACAGGCCTTTCTCAATGAAGACCCCTGTGATGATCGGGATATTGTTCTTCCTGATCGTGGTCCTACCTATCATTTCTGGGCTTTACCTTGATTTCTTATGGTTCGAGAATCTTGGCTACGAGCAGGTCTTCACCAAGATAATCTCTACCCAGGTGTGGATCGTCCTTCTGGTGACTGTCATTTTCTTCATCATCCAACTGATCAACTTGCTTATCGCTGATAAGGATTCTCCTGTCAAGCGCAAGCACATCCCTAAGAGGATCATACCTATGAAGCTGAAGCTTACGGTCCTGGCTATCATCTCTCTCATCATCGGTTTCGGCTACAAGGGTTCTTGGCAGAACATACTTCTTTACCTCAATCAGGTGCCGTTCGGAAGTCTTGATCCTGTCTTCGGCAAGGACATCTCGTTTTATGTATTCACGCTGCCTTTCTTCAACCTTGTGCTGAAGTTCTTCATGGTGGCTGTCGTCATCACCTTCATCATCTCAGGCCTGACTTATTTCTTCAATGGTCAGCTGTCCTGGCTTAATGTCTCCGGGGACCCTAAACTTGTCGAGTCCCGGCAGGTCAGCCTTAACCTGAAGGCATCCAGGAAGTCGAAGTTCCATCTTTCGTTCCTTGGTTCTCTTTTCTTTGTGCTTCTGGCAGTGAGCTATTACCTGAAGCGCTACGCAGTCCTTTATTCGACGAGGGGCATAATCACAGGTGCGGGGTATACTGATGTCAATGTGACTCTTCCTATACTCACATTCCTCATCATCTTCTCGGTAGTCATCGCTGTCGAGCTTTTCATCTGGCCTAGCATACTGAAGAGAAAGAACATAATCCCTCTCAGCATAGCGGCGTTCCTTATCGTCTCTTTCGTAGCCCTCTCGGTAGTGCCTGGCCTTGTCCAGTATTTCAAGGTCCTTCCTAACGAGCTTAAGCTTGAGCGTCCTTTCATCGAGAACAACATCGAGTTCTCCAGGCTCGCTTATGGGCTTGACGGCATCGAGGAGGTCGACTATGATGCTTCTCCGGGTTTCTCCCCTGAAGTCATGGAGTCCAACAAGGCGACCTTTGATAATATCCGTCTCTGGGACCATCGTCCTCTCAAGCAGACCTATAACCAGCTCCAGGAGATCAGGCTCTATTATGATTTCAATGATGTCGATATTGACCGCTATGTCATCGATGGTAAGTA
>DUGW01000043.1 GCA_013331125.1 Candidatus Woesearchaeota archaeon
TTCTGCTTGATCACGATAAAGGTCAAGACTGCGAGGATCACTGCGCCTATAATAAGTATGAATATCCAGTTTAGCTGGGTCTCTGCCTGCGCTCTTCTGTTCCTTCTCACCTTGTAAAGTGCTGTCCGTTTTTTCATGATTACCTATGCACTATAACCTTTCTGAATCTATTCGTAGGATGATATCTCAACCCTGTCGCCCAATGCCTTTAGCTGAAGTTTTATCTTGTTGTTTACCACATCAAGGCATAGGAAATGATGGCTTGCTGAGGGCTCAGTTTCGCTTATCACTATGGTGGTGTCTAGATTGAAACTCTCGCTTCCGTCAGGTATGAGGAATACATCATCTCTGCCTGTCTTCCATGCTGAACATACTATAGGCTGGAAGAACTTGTCTGCTTCGCCAGGCATCAATGTCGCTGCAGCATTCCTGTCACATATTGCCGCCGAATCTATTGTCGCTGCAGAAAGGCCTTTCTCGACAAAACATACCATCTCGTACTTGCCGGGGATATCGAAATCAGGCCTCTTTATAGAGCCATAATCAGAAGCTATTGCCTTCACCGAATTCTCTATGCTCGTCCTTAGGTTTATGTACTCCACCTCCTCCCCTTTCTGAGAGAAGCTCTTTATTGCAGAGTAACCGTATGCTATTATTAGCCCGACAACGACGATGGCTATTATGTAGATGAATATCTGACCAGCGACCTGTGCTTTTTTGCTTTTCATAATGATGCACCTCACCTGATTATTTTTTTATCCCAAGATTGAAAAAGACCTCGGCAACATCCTTCTTGTCAAGCACACCTTCTGCCTCAAGCCCGAACAGTATCTCTGAGACATCGTGCTTTGTTATCTTGCCTGACTTCATAAGGTATGATAGAAGGACCTCGAACACGTTCTTGTCCACGTGTTTCTCTCCTGACATCTGCTTGAATGCCTTTAGCACATCTTCTTTGCTCTCGATATCTGAAAGCTTTTCCATCTTTGACATGGCGGTCTCTTTGGCTTTCTTTGATGTTATCTCGTCAAGCGCGTCAATTACATCCTTCCTCTTCTGCTTAGATAGTGATGATAATGATGAAAGTGTGTCAAATGTGTCATCCTCCTTCTCAGCCTCCTTGATGAATGTCTTCACCTGCTTCCTTGTTGTGAGGAAATCATCAAGCTTGTCCATATCAGATTTCTTGAATGCCTCGACAAGCTCTTTCTTTGTCTCCTTGTCCTCGCCGACAACCTTCTTCGTCACTGCAGCAAGCTTTGGTCCCTGGTCTTCTTCCAGAGGGACCTCTTTCTTCTTTGTTATGCCTGCCAGCCTCTCGAAGTAATCTGCCTCCTCTTTTGTAAGCCCTTCTATCTTGTCGAAATAATCCTTTCCGACAACCTTTGAGAGTCGTTCTACATGGTCTTCCTTAGATGGAACCTTGGGAGATGGCTTCGTTGCAGGCCTTGCTACAGGAACATGCCTTACAGCTTCAGGTCTCCTGGCAATCTCCTCCATTATTTTCCTGGGCTTCTTTGGCAATGCCTTTCTTTCACCGAATGCGCTTAGTATGCGTTCCCTTTCCTGTGCTCTTTTCTTCAGCTCTTTCTCAAACATATCCCTAGATACAGCGGGCCCTGCAGGTCGGCGAGGAGGCAGATGCCTGAGCCTTGTTCCGGCCCCTGGCAAAGGCCTTCCTGCTCCCCTAGCAGCTGGCGCCGCAACTCTAGGAACTGCAGTTGGCTTCGGTGGTGGTGAAACCAACGGAACATAATATTTCTTATAGATGAAGTAATTTGTTGAACCCAATATTAACAATATGCCAAGTATGATCATGATCAATGGAAGCATTCCTGCTGAAGGGTGTGACTCTGGATCGCAGGGATCCGTCGCAGCATCTATCTCTTCGCTGTCTGAATAGCCGTCATTGTCTGTATCAGGAGAGGTCGGGTTGAGCCAGGTGCTGTAACACATGCCGTCTGTGTACTGGCACTCGAATGAGTTGGTCAATCCATCACCATCTGGATCGTCTCCTGCGTCGTAAGGGTCTGTCGCGTCAAGACCGTACATTCTCTCGCAGGCATCTGGCATGCCGTCGCCATCATCGTCTATCTCTTCTGCTGGTCTTTCTGGCGCCAAAGGTAGCTGCTCTTTTTCAAGAGGGTTTGTATCTCTCCTGTATTCCTCTATATTTGAGTAGCCATCTCCGTCAGGATCAGCGTCAGGGCCGCAATAGAGCGGATCGTCGCATATTGTGTTGTTGAAGTATTCTTCCTGCCATTCATCAGGCAGGCCATTGCAATCAAGATCATACGTACAGTTATCCGGGCAATCATCAAAAACAGTATCATCATAGTCATCACAGTCAGGTCCAGGCTCGCAGCCAAGACCATACCCGTCGCCGTCATGGTCGTATTTGCATCTTGTTGTTGCAGTACAATCTAGATTTATGTAAGGGTGTGTGTCATTGCAGTCTGCGCCGCTGTCGCATTTCCATCCGTAACCGTCGCCATCATTGTCAGAGAGGCAGTTGTTGAAGCAGCCTGTGTGTGTGAACGGGTGCATGCCGTTGCAGTCAAGTCCTGCATCGCAGCCAAATCCGAAACCATCGCTGTCCTCGTCGAAGAAACATCCGTTGTCACAATCAGTCCAGACAAAAGGGTCTCCGCCATCGCAGTCAATGCCGTTTGAGCACACAA
>DUGW01000166.1 GCA_013331125.1 Candidatus Woesearchaeota archaeon
GAGCATAGAGCGCAAGACCGAACAAAGAAGAGCCTCTCAGAGGTAAGGCTACAGAACGCTGCCAGATATCAAACTCATTCTCCTGGACAAGCTTATAAGCAGGATTGAAATGGTTGATTATCATCGCAAGCCCGGCAGATGCACAGGTGAATTTCGTAGACTGAGTATAAGGTTGCATGTCATGTATCAACCCTTATCCATTTATATATTTAACTCTGGGGCTTTTTAAGCAAGATGCGGTCCTGCTGGGAAGAAGGCATCACATAAAGGAGAACAAAACAATTTCGAACCCGTACAGATATCCTGACTTAACGCACCCTGTCATCAATGGTGCTGGATCCTTGGCCTGACACAGTTCCCTGACCTGGTTCGTAAGCTGGTCTGCCTGTCTCTCCATACTCTGGCGTGATGGCCAGTTCAGGTGGGTGCAGATATGACTCGTCTGCTTCTTCAGCACCCATATGCTGTATCCAGTTCGGCACAGTCCCATATCGTTCGCTCATGTTATGACCTCCTTGCGGTGTTTTATTCAATCAACTGAAAATGCCCTAATAGTATTTGATCCAGAGAAAAAGGCTAAAAACGTATTCTGTCCTCAAACAGCCAATCAAGAAGCCTAAAAAGCCCTATTTTCTTGTGCTGTATGGTCTAAACGCCTCAACATCCCCGGAAAAGATTTGTTTGATATCTCAATTGCGTGATTACAAATTATTTAAATATTTCTTTTCAGATTCTGGGCTTAAATATGCTTTTTCTTGCAGATCTTTCGATAAAACTTAAAAACCTGGGGTGTTTAGCATGATATATGGCAGTCACACTTCTGGTAGTAGGGGCAGGAGCAAGGGCGAGAGATTACCTTGATTTCGTCGACGAGGCAGGACTCAAGGTCGTCGCAGTCGCTGACCCAGACAAGGAAAGACGAGAATCTGCAGCGAAAAGGTTCAACATAGCAAGAGCCAACATATTTGAAGACGGGATGAAAGCATTGTCGACCAGGATAGCAGACGCTGCCCTCATAGCCACTCCAGACAAGACACACCATGGACTTGCACTGCAGGCACTGAAGACAGGATACGACCTGCTTCTTGAGAAACCGATCGCAGTAGACCCAAGACACTGCCTTGACATCGCAGAAGCCCAAGAGAGAGAAGGGAGCGCAGTCTCTGTATGCCATGTCCTCAGATATGCACCTTTCTTCCAGCAGATAAAGAAGATAGCCATGTCAGGAGAACTGAGGAAGATACAGGACATAGACCTGATGGAACAGGTAGGCTACTGGCACTTCGCACATAGCTATGTGCGAGGCAACTGGGCGAAGGAAAAAGAGTCAAGCCCTGTGATACTCGCCAAGAGCTCCCATGACCTCGACATAATATCATGGCTTGCAGACTCACGACCGACCAAGGTCTTCTCCACAGGATCGCTGAGACACTTCACAGAAAAGAACTCGCCTGAAGGCTCGCCACGAAGATGTACAGACGGATGCAGAGCAGAATGCGTCTTTGATGCAAGGAAGATATACATAAACAGCAAAGAAGGCTGGCCATTCGCAGTCGTATCCATAGAAGCGACAGAAGAAGCGAGAAGGATAGCGCTGGAGGCAGGGCCATACGGCAGATGCGTATACAAATGTGACAGNNGTGCTCATAGAGTTCGAGAACGGGATAAAAGCGAATTTCAGCCTCCGCCCGTCAGGGGATTTCCCGACGAGAAGGATACATATCTCTTTCGAGCAGGGCGAGCTCATCGGAGACCTTTACCGAGGAGAGATAAGATATGTGAGATACGCCGGAGTAGTAGGCGGGGACATCACCAGAAACATAAACCTTGGTGGAGGCTCACACGGGGGAGGCGACCCACTTCTGCTGAAGGATTTCGTAAAGCTGGTCAAGTCAAAAGACCTGAGTTTCAACCTCTCGTCTATACAGAAATCACTCCAGGGACACCTGCTCGCATTCGCAGCAGAGAGATCCAGACATTCAGGAGAGACAGTCGATTACAAAGCATATGTGGATCAGATGAAGGGCCGGCAGTGAAAGACTGACTGAGACTGACTGCGGATCAGTGGGATCAGCCATAGATCTGGTCAATACCTATGCCCAAGCTTCGTAAGGTCGGATGCGAATATCTCCTGCTCCCTTCCTTGATATTGATTATTCTATGGGCTGATGAATCAGCAGCCAGATACCTGAGCATGTTCCCTCTCTCTTTCATGTATACATTCCTTTCCAGGGCGGGGAGTATAACACCATTATTCAGCGCCTCTTCATCACTGAGTGTCTTCTCAAGGATCCCTGCATGTACCTTTATCCTGCCAGCATCAGACCTGTGGATCGCAATATTCCCTGCGCGTCGAAGATACTCATCAACCATCAGTCCCGGATCGTCCTTCATGCGCTCATATATGTCAGGACTGAAATGTCTCAAGTGATGGACGATGGTGCTGAAAATGTTCCCAGCCATATTCATCCATCCCTTCTCATCCTGCGATTCCTGGACAACTGCACCAAGATTCACATCATAAGCGAGAGCCTGTGCCGGAAACATACGGACCAGCTGCATAAGATAAGACACTTCAATACCGTAATGTGTCGGGATCATCAGCGAGTGCCAGACCTCCTTAGGCGCGCCACACCCTCCTGATAGCGGACCCCTGAACCTGCTCATGCCTGGAAAGACGCCAAGTGACTCATCAAGTATGCCGGTCATCGGCCTGGCCAATGTGCGTGATATGACACTCTTCATGAGGAGCGGTTCATCCTCGACGGGCCGCCCTTCCCTCAAGCAGTCCTCAACCACGTCTTCGAACAGGTCCTCAAGATCGAATGTCGCCTTTGAGAGGACAGTCCTCGGATTCTCGAACGGCCCGAGAAGACCAAGCACAAAACTGTCGTCGATATTCTTGAAATCCGTGTCAAGGAACAGCAAGACATCCCCTGTAGCGACAGCCATGCCAAGATACATGGCGGCGCCCTTACCTGGTGCAGTGCCCCTGACCGGTCTGTGGCCGTTGAAAAGACCTGCGAACCTCTCATCAAAGACATTCACTGCTTTGACAGGCAGATATTCCGGACGGTCAAAAGCCAATGCCCTATCGATGTATCTCTCA
>DUGW01000225.1 GCA_013331125.1 Candidatus Woesearchaeota archaeon
GCTGGACAAGCTGCAGGAGACAGAGAAAGGGGCTGACAAAAAGGCAGCAAAGATGGGCAGAAGGCTTCTAGAGGCAAAAAACGTCAGGGTTTTAAAAACAGAAAAGAATTTAAACACTGATAATCAAATTGTAAACCTGGCAAAAAGCCCCGATTTTGTCGTAGCGACGCAGGACCAGGGGTTAAAGCGGCTTTTGAAGCAAAACAACGTAAAACTGATTGTTTTGAGGGGTAAATCGCATTTAGAGCTAATTTAGGCTGTAATTTGCTGTTCCGGCTCTCAGGGCTTATAAATTATAATCAAATAATCTTCAAAAAAGTCAAAAATGAAATGCTAAGGGGTCATGACACATGTTTTACAGAACACAGATCAAAGACCATATCCGAGTGCCTCCAGACATGTTCGGACTGGAAAGAGAAGAGGCAGTCACAAAGAGGATCAAGAAGAAGTATGACGGTTACATATCAAAAGAGATGGGAATAGTCATCGATGTCTCAAAAGTCACAGAGATAAGACAGGGAGTGATAATCCCAGGAGACGGAGCAGCATTCTATGATGCTACATTCGAACTCCTCACATTCAAGCCAGAACTGCAGGAAGTGGTGCTGGGAAAGATAAGAGACATAGCAGACTTCGGAGCATTCATGCAGATGGGACCTATCGAAGGGATGATACACGTATCACAGACAATGGACGACTTCGTGTCATTCTCAAAAGAGAAGGTGCTGTCAGGCAAGGAATCAAAGAAGGTCCTCAAGGTCGGAGACCGATGCAGGGCCAGGATAGTCGCAGTCTCATTCAAGGATGTAAGCAGCCCGAAACTCGGACTGACGATGAGACAGGAATTCCTAGGTAAGCTCGAATGGATAGATGAAGAGAGAGCAGGCGGAGCGAAGAAATCCGCAGCACCGAAGGAAGAGAAGAAAGAGAAAGACAAAGAGAAGAAGAAGTAAGAACTGATGTTCAATATATGAGTGATAAAAAATGGCAAAGAAGAAAGTATGCAAAAGATGCAAGATGTTCGTCGAAGGAGCTGAGTGCCCAGTTTGCAAGGTAAGCAAGTTCAGCACAAACTGGCAGGGAAGGATATATGTCCTGGATCCTAAGAGTTCAGTCATAGCAGACAAGGTCGGCATCGACGTCAAAGGCGAATTCTGCCTCAAATGCAGGTGAGCAACATGGAGATCAACATAAAGAAGGAAAGAGAGACGCCGCTGCTGGCAAGGAAAAGATACATATTCGAGATAGTCAAAGAGGGCACGACACCATCAAGGAAGGAGATCATAAACATGGTATCCTCAAAGTTGAAGTCAGACCCTAAACTCACAGTCATAAAACATGTCTATCCACGATACGGAGTGCAGAAGACAAGGGTCGTAGCGCACATCTACAACAACGAGACAGACATGAAAAGGTTCGAGATGGAAGGACTGCTGAAGAAGCACGTCAAAGAAGAGAAGAAAGAGGAAGCAGCCGCCCAATAGGCCGCGGCAAAGGCATGGTGATCACAGATGGCAAAGAAGAAACAGACAAAAAAGAAACCCGGAAGCCACAAGTACAAGCACTACGAAGTGTCAGGCAACGAACTGAAGAGAAAACAGAAGTTCTGCCCTAAGTGCGGAGTCGGAGTGTTCATGGCAAAGCACAAGGACAGGTCCACATGCGGACAGTGCGGGTACACAGAGTTCGGGAAGAAAGAATAACTTATAAACAAAACAAATATTTTTTATATTGCTCACCACTTATTCTTGATATCAATCATCTAGTCATGGAGGGGTTAGTATGAAAGAATCAAGTCCTATCTCTGCAGAGATCAGAAGGCAGCAACAGCAGGGTTTTATGGAAAATAAGACTGGTTGGATCACACCAGAATTAGGTTTTCAGATAAAATATTGTCCTGCAGATGCCGGTAGAGTCATAGTAACACAAGCCGGTCTGTTCTATCGTAATGAAGTTCCAGGGAATCCTTTCCATATCTCCCATCTAGCTGAACTTCCAGCAGAAGCTTATGCTCCGATGCATCACCTATTTGAAAGTCTGACACGCGAGCTTGGCAGAGGTGGAGTTGCGCGGATTTCAAGAATAGTTGGAGGAGATCTGCTCGATTCAACACATCCAAAGAATTCAGCAATGATGCCTGTCGAGGAAGCCCTCGATCAATATCGTCATGGATCTTTTGAGTATGTGGCTCCAAGAGGAGAAAAGGCATATTTTTGGGCTCATGATGTCAAGTCTCGAGCGGGAACTTTGAGTGTTGATCTGCCATTCAGGACAATAGATGATCTAGAACCTGCACATGTGGGAAATCTGGTCGGCTTGATAGAGCAGATAAGAAGAGAACAAAAATAAAATAATTTTTTAATCATTTGACTTCTTTTTATACTGTTGCGCAAACCATAAGATAATCTTATATATCATTAGCCATCAATTATACTTATGAAGATAACTATATGCGGAAGCATCGCATTCTATGATGAGATGCTCCAGACAAAAAAGGAGCTTGAGGCACTGGGCCATCAGGCGAAACTCCCTCCATCAGAGATACAGGATGATGATGGTAACATCATACCTGTCATGAAGTATTATGAGATGAGGAAGAAAGAGAGTTCTGACACGAGCTGGATATGGGATGAGAAAGAGAAGGCCATGAGGGCACATTTCGACAAGGTGGAATGGTCAGATGCGGTTCTGCTGCTCAACTGCGACAAGAAGGGGATCAAGGGTTATGTGGGAGCAAACACACTGCTTGAGGCAGGGCTTGCCATGCACCTGAAAAAACCGATATTCCTGCTGAACCAGATACCAGAGATGGACTACAAAGAAGAGATATTAGGGATGAAACCTATAGTCATCAATGGGGATCTGAGAAAGATAAGGTAAAAGATTAAATCAGATCAATTTCTTATGCAATTATTCTTCAACCGGTGCTTCTTCTGACGGAGGTATAGCTTCCGGAGCAGGCTCTTCTCCAGCCGCTTCCCTTTCAGGTTTCATGCAGAAATCTATCTTAGGGCAATACTCATTGTCACGATAGATGTCACAAGGCGGGTTGGACGGGCCGTCACACATGATCTTGGTGCCTTCGATATCGACAAGCTCGAACTGAGTCTTACTTCTGAAGGTGGTTATCTTCTCACCGCCCTCACAGAGATACATTGCCTGGATGTCATTGCGGTAACATTCCTTAGGGATGGGCTTTGCGCAGCCAAGAAGCATTAATGACAAAAAGAACAATACGATGAATGACCTTTTCATTTTATGCACCTCTTTTTTGTTGAACGGCCTATTAATCTGATATTTCTGTGTTGGCGCCGGTCCTCGGCTTGGCAGAGTTCTTCGTAGGGCCTGCCTCCCCGTAAGGGACAACCCCCGGCGACGGCCTCGCTATGTCAATGGATAGGCCTGCGGAAAAGGCGCCAACACTTCATTCTTCCTGCAGCCTCTCAAGGACAAGGCCGAGGTTATCATAGTTCTTGCCGATACCGGCCCAGTCACCCTGCTTCATGCTCTCACCTATATCACGGTGGTACTGGATGGCCTGGGCGACAAGGTCCTTGTCAAACTCTATGCCTGCCTTGACAGTCTCAGTGATGGCTTCTTTCTCCTCGTCTGTCAGCTCCTCGCCAGCAGCAGTCTTGATAGCGTCTGCCTTGAATATCCTGCCAAGAGCGACATCAAGGTCGCGCTCCATGACAACAGTGCTGCCGTCAGAGACGATCACCCTCTTCAGCTCAGGGAGCTGGGTCTTCTCAGCGATGAGATAAAGAGGCTCGACATAGAGTATCGAATGATCCACAGGTATCACAAGGAGGTTGCCACGGATCACAGTGGAGCCGCGCTGGTCCCACAAGGTAAGCTGTTCAGAGATGCTGGCATCCTGGTCTATCCTGGCCTCGATCTGCATAGGACCATAGATGAGACGCTCCTTAGGGAACTTATAGACGACAAGCTTGCCATACCTGTCACCATCAGACCTGGCAGCGAGCCAGCCGATCATGTTGTCCTTGTTCTGCGGAGTGAAAGGGGTCATGAGGATGAACTCCTCCTTCGACTCACCAGGAAGCGTCATTATGATATAGTAAGGATCCATCACCACTTCACTGCCTTCACCATACACCTCATTAGGGATAGCCCACATATCCTCCTTGTTGTAGAAGACATTGGCATCCTTCATATGATAGGTACCATACATCCTGGACTGGATCTTGAAAAGCTCTTCAGGATACCTGAGATGCTGCTTAAGGTCAGAAGGCAGCTGCTTGAGATCATAGAACAGGTCAGGGAAGATGTTGGCATAGGCATTGATTATAGGGTCCGAAGGGTCACTGATGAAGAACAGAGGCCTGCCGTCATAGGCATCCATGACTATCTTCACAGAGTTCCTGATATAGTTTATCTGCTTGAAATCAGAGACACGCACATAAGTGGAGTAAGGGAATGAATCAGCAGTGGTATAAGCATCCTGGATCCACTTCAACTTCCCCTCTGAGATCACGATATAAGGATCAGCGTCAAGAGTGATGAAAGGAGCTATCCTCTTGAGCCTGACATCAAGGTCGCGATAGAAAAGGATCTTAGACTCTGGAGAGATATCACCGGTCAAGAGAAGCTTTACGTCACCGAACCTAAAGGCGAAAAGCAGTTTCCTGAAGAAACCTCCTATCTCTACCCCACCCTTACCTTTGTATGTCGTATAGACGTTGGCATCGCCCTTGGCATAATCGAACTCCTCGGTCGCAGTGTCTGTGATGACATAGTCCTGCGGGCCTTCACCAAAATATATCTGAGGCCTGTCTATCTTCAGGTTCTCGACAGATGACTGTGGAGGAAGATCCTTGACAAGAAGCTGAGGAAGACCCTCGGAGGTGAACTTGTTGACAGGAGACAGAGTGACACCGAGACCATGCGTGAAGACAAGCTTCTGGTTCACCCAGGTCTGGGCAGAAGGCTGCAGTTGGCCCGGATTCAGTTCCCTGGCAGAGAGCATGACCTGAGAATACTTCCCGTCGATGGTGTAACGGTCGATAT
>DUGW01000087.1 GCA_013331125.1 Candidatus Woesearchaeota archaeon
GTTATCTCTCCGTCCCTTACCTTTTCAAAGAATCTCTGTGCCTCTGTCCCTTTGAAGTATTCCAGCAGCTCATCATATGATGCCTCTTCTTTGTTTCCTAGGTTCGGCTTCAGTACCCCTGCAAGTATCTTTATCGCAGTCGACTTCCCTATTCCGTTGACCCCGACCACTCCAACGACCTTTCCGAATATCGGTGTGGGCAGAGAGAATAGCGCGAATCCGTTGTCTCCGTACCTGTGTATCGGTTCTCTTGTCAGCTCTTCTGGCAGGTTTATGATGTCTATCGCCTGGAATGGGCACCTGTTCGGGCATATCCCGCATCCTATGCATAGTTTTTCATCTATCTTGGCCTTTTTTGTCACAGGGTCTTCCTGTATGCAGTCTTCCCCTTTCCTGTTTATGGGGCATAGTTTTGCGCATAGGAACCCTCCGCACCCTATCGGGTTGCATTCACTTTTCTTTACTATGGCTATTCTTGTCATATCCTGCCGAGAATCAGTGGTTTTTTAATAATTTTGCTGTTATTGGCCTTTATGGCTAGTTATTGTCTATCTCTACGACTTCGCTTTCTGATGGTTGTTTGAGCCTGAAATATCTTGGTAATGCTGTACCTTCAAGTGTGCTTTCTATTATGTCCATCACTTTTGCCCTTAGATCGTATGGTAATGTTATGGTCTCGTATGCCGTGAATTGTTCAGCGAATCTCTTCTTGAAGTTGTCATCCACGTACTTGTATGCCTTTGTCTTGCTGAATTCCTCCAGGACCTCGCCTTTGGCCCCCCTTTTCATCGCCATGTAGAGCCCTAATGCCTGGTCTTCTGACAGTATGTCAGATCCGTCATATGAATAGTTCTCTGTGTTTCCGAACACCACGAAGTGCTCTTTGCTCTCTTTTGTGAACATGTCTTTTGGGAACCCCACCCTTGTCTCATCTATCCCTAACGCCTTGAAGTGTGTGTACATCGTCGCGCATTTTGAGCAGTCTGCGCACCATCTTGTCTCTGTCTTCTGATCGTCGCAGAAGCATGACATCTGTAGTTTTGCCAGTCCAGGGTATCTTTCATGCAGTACCTTTGTCACTGCGATCTCCTGTAACGGCCCGACAAGGCTTCCTACCTCAAGGTTTCCTTTGGTCATTGTCTGGCTGACTATGTTCATGAGTTTTGTCGCCTCTTGGCTCTGGTCTGACCAGAATAGGCTCCTGAACCCCTCTTTGTCGTATTGGTACAGGTCGCACCCATACTCGTTTCCGAAGAACACGTAGTCTGCGTCATATTGCTGTGCTACCGGCAGCACCATGAGCGTGTATGATAGGAACTGTACTCCTGCTCCCCAGTTGACGTCATCTCCGCATATGAACCTTAATTTTGCTGCTTCATTCCTTATTTTTATGACTTCCAGGCCATAGTCCTGTTTGAGCTCTTCAAGTATCAGCTCTTTGTGCTTGCTCTCTGATGATTCTGGGTCTTCGTCTATATATATCAGGATCGGTCTTATCCCTAATTCCAGGCACATCCCTAATGTAAGTAGGCTCTCTTTGCCTGCGGTGAACAGTATCAGTGCTGCGGGTTTTTTCTTTGAGCTGGTCTTTGCCTTCTTTCCGAAGTCAGGCAGCACTGCGTCATAGCTTGAGAACACGAATTTTGTGTTGAAGAAGCTTTTCATATAGTCTGTTGTCTTCTGGTTGTCTATTGTTGCTGTTGATGGTATGTCCAGCATAGTGCTCTTGTATGCGAATGTCTCGAAGAACGGAAGTGCGGTCTCGTAGACTATGCTTTTCTTTCCCATGGCTGCCGGGAGGTGCATCGTCTTCATGAATGTCAGGTTGTCGAGGAGAAGTTCCTTGTTTGCGGCGCTGAATCTCTTCCACATATCTCTCGGGTATGATATCTTGTATTCCTTTTTTCCTGTCTTTATCACTATGCCTTCTTCTGTGATCTCTGACCCGACAATGATTAGTTCGTCTTTTCTTATTTTTTCCATTGCCATTAATGCCATTTATGTGATATTTATTCTATATAAATGTTTTTATGGTTTTCTTTCTTCTCGTCGGAGAATTGTATTCTTGTTTTTTTCATTTTTTGTCTGTTTTTTCTGATTTTTTGTGTTTTTCAACATTTTTTGCTTTTTGCCTGTTCAATATCTCCTCATCGTTTCATCCCCCTAATTTTTTGTGGCTGTCTTGTCATGAGTTTCTCTTTTGGACATTAATTTTATATACTGGGATTTTCTCCTCTGTCTCATGAAATGTGAGATATGCAAGTCAAAGGTCCAGGAGACTTTCCTGAACAAGCCGATAGGTACGGTTGTCAAGGACAAGAAAGGCAAGAAGCATACTGTCTGTTCTGGTTGTCAGAAGAGGCTTGGCTCGAAGTCTGCCATCCTTGAGCAGCTTTGAGTTTTGATGTTCTATGCCCCCGTAGCATAGTAGCCAGGCGTCATCGCCCTACATATTGCGTCTGCCTCGTAAGCAGAAGGTCGCGAGTGCAACTCTCGCCGGGGGCTTTATGTTTACTTTATCTTTCTAAGTTAGGTCTGCTTACATGGGTGCTGCCTAGCGAGCTGCAGAGAAATGAAGGGAGCTATATCGCAGTTGGGCAACATACAACGGTAAATAGTTCTGTGCGAGCGCAGCACCCCAGAACGAAGATGGTCTATATTTGTTATTTCTGATAACATTTATATACCTTTATGACTCAATGACCCCCATGCCTATCGAGATATGCACTGTCGGCGGCTTCAATGAGGTCGGTAAGAACATGACGGCCGTCCGTGTTGATGATGAGGTTGTCATAATAGATATGGGTCTCCATCTTGATCCTTACATCAAGTATACCCAGGATTCTGACCTTGAAGAGGACATCTCACCCACCAAACTGATGAAGATAGGTGCTCTTCCTGACATCAAGCCCATAAAGTCTTGGCGCAATAAGGTGGTGGCTATCGTACCTACCCATGCCCATCTTGACCATGTCGGTGCCATCCCCTACCTTGCAGGCCGTTATGATGCTCCTATAATCTGCACCCCTTTCACTGCTGAGGTGATCAAGTCCATCTGTGCTGATGAGAAGATAACCCTTGACAACGAGATCAAGGTCCTGAATCCCAACAGTATGATCAATGTCTCTGATAAGCTCAAGGTTGAATTCATCAACATGACCCATTCCACTCCTCAGACAGTGATGGTCCTTCTTCACACCCCTTATGGTAAGGTGCTTTATGGTAATGATTTCAAGTTCGATAACCGTCCTGTCCTTGGCAAGAAGCCTAATTATGAGCGTCTTCAGAAGCTCAGGGATGAGGATGTTGTCTGTCTTATTGTCGATTCTACCAGGTCTGATGAGGCCCAGAAGACCCCTAGTGAGCAGGTCGCCAAGGAGATGCTCAAGGACATAATGCTTGGTACCAGTTCTGAAGGCAAGGCCATGATCGTCACCACTTTCTCTTCCCATCTTGCCCGTCTCCAGTCTATCATTGAGTTCGGCAAGAAGCTGGATAGGGAGATTGTCTTTCTTGGCAGGTCTTTGGCTAAATATGTGACTGCTGGTGAGAATATCGGTCTGATAAAGTTCTCTGAGGATGTCGATATTGTCAAGTACAAGAAGAAGATCAAGAAGCGCCTGAAGAAGATCTCTTCTGACCCTTCGAAATATCTGGTTGTCTGTACTGGTCATCAGGGTGAGGAGAAGTCTGTCCTTTCCCGTATCGCGAACAATGAGTTTGATTTCCGTCTTGGTCATGAGGACCATATCATCTTCTCTTGTGCTGTCATTCCTACTCCTCTTAACCGTGCTAACCGTGAGCTTCTTGAGTCCCGTCTGAAGTCTTTTGGTGTGCGTATCTTCAAGGATATCCATGTCTCTGGCCACGCTGCGAGGGAGGACTTGCGCGACCTCATCAATATGGTCAAGCCTGACCACATAATCCCTGCCCATGGCGACATGTCTATGGCATCTTCGCTTGCAGAGCTCTGTACCGAGATGGGTTACAAGATAGGCGAGGATGTCCATATAATGCGTGACGGCCAGTTCATAGAATTCGAGTGATTTCTGTCATTCCCATGGCTCCATCAAAAAATTTGTGTTGGCGCCTTTTCCGCAGGCCAACCTAAAATCCATCCTGGCCGTTAGCGGGGGTTGCCCCACCCGGGGAGGTAGGCCCTGCGAGAAATACCCAAAGCCGAGGACCGGTGCCAACACTGAGCAGAGCGAGAGTTTGTAACTAACCAGTTTATCCCAAAACATTTATAAACCCTAACCTCCCTGTTTCTCCTGTGGTGATCATGAAAAAGAGGTGTATGCTAGTTTCGTTAGTCTTAATAATTATATTCTCATTATCCGTCTTTGCTGAAGAGATCCGCACCGAATCTGTCATGATTGATTTTACCACGACCCAGGTCTATCCTGAACCTGTCGAACCTGGTAAGGACGTGACTCTCAAGGTCAACATCAAGAATGATGATTCTCTGGATGCTACAGGTGTCAAGGTCGTTCCGCGTGTTGTCTATCCTTTTCAGATGAAGTCCCAGGAGGATGATTGGTGGCGTGGTTTCAATCTCTGTGCCCGCTGCACCCGCGAGAATACCTATTATTTCCTTATTGACTCTAAAGCTGAGTCTGGCACCTATCCTTTGATATTTGACATAATCAAAGGTCCTACTAAGCAGACAAAGACCGTCAATGTCAAGGTGGAGGGTGTCCCTGATGTCATCCTTCTTACTGAGTCCAATGAACCCATCCTTGTTGAGCCCAAGATCCAGTTCGCGGTCAATTTTGTGGTACGGAACATCGGCACTGGTGAGGCCAGGAATCTTAAGATAATCTCTGACTCTGAAGAGTTCATATCCTCCGGTTCGAACACCCAGTTTGTCGAAGGGCTTAAACCTGGAAAGACCATGAACATAACTGCTTTTTTCACTGCATCTGATGAGCTTGAGCCTGATGTCTATAATGTCCCTGTCAGGATCGAATATAAGGATTCTGTAGGCAACTCTTACTCTTATGACGGCAATATCGGGATCATCGTCCGGAACAAGGCTGAGATCTCTGTCAAGAACATAAAGATTCGGCCTGATATCCTCAGGAAAGATGACAAGTATGAGCTCTCTATGCGGGTCGAGAACACCGGTTCTGGTTCTGCGAAGAACACTGTGGTCCACATGACTACATCTGCCGGCGATTCGATAACCCAATATATAGGTCAGCTGAAGAAGGATGAGGATTCGAGTGTTGTCAGCTCTCTTGTCGCTAAGAACGAGGATCTCCATTCATCTGTCATCAACCGCGTATCTGTTGAGGTCTCTTATGAGGACGATGTCGGTCGTCATGTGGTCAAGGAAGACATCCTTATCGAGGTCCTTCCCAACCAGAAGATGCTTTGGTACTTCCTTTATGGTATCATCGCCTTCTTGCTGGTCCTGTTCACCGCTGCCTATTATCTTTATGAGCATAAGAAGGAGCAGCTTGAGAACCGTTTTGAGGAGGTCATAGAGTACGGGCTTGCTGAAGAGTTTGTGAATAAGTATGGTGGAGATTGGTCAAAGGACCAGTTCAAAGAGTTTGTGGAAGAGTTGAAACGCAAGAATTTTGTTGTCGATCCTAAGAGGCTGAGACGTTACCTTGAGAAGGTCCGCGTCGAGCGCTCCAAGAAGACGGGGCGTTAGTGATGCCGTTCTCCAGGAAGAGCAAGACTGTCGGTCGTGTCACCATCTTTCTTACCCTTTCTTCGATGAAGAAGAACACTAAACTGAATATCCTGGTCATAGGTATCCTTGCCTTCTCATTCCTGAACATCCTGTTCTTCGAGTCCATCGTCAATGGGATGGCTGATGNNCTGCAGAAGGCAAGAGATACATTGAGGATTGGCCTGATCTCCGTAATAAGTTGTTGGCCTTTCCTGATGTTGAGTCTGTATCTCCTCTGCTTTATACGACTGCTGAGATCCGTAAGCGTGATAAGTTCCGCACTGGCGGAATAAATGGTGTGGACCCGCTTTTTGTGACTCAGGTTCACACTCTCCACGAGAAGGTCGTTGCCGGATCGTTTCTTGACGAGTTTGATGATGATGAGATAGTGATTGGGAGCGACATTGTTGGAGGGCGTTACGAGCAGGATTCTATACTTGGCGGGACCCGTATTGGTGCTGACCTTAATGATAAGGTCGTCTTGACTTTTGCTAATGGTGTCTCTAAGGAATTCAGGGTTAAAGGCATCATCAGGACTAAGTTTCTGGGTCTTGATATCCAGGCCTGGGTCCCTTTGAAGACCCTTGAAAAGATCATGGGGACTGATAGGGAGGCTTCCCAGGTCATGGTGCGTCTCTATGAGCGCGATCTTACCTTGCCTTTTGTCACTGAACTTATCAATTCAGGCATCACTGAGACTGTCTCTTCCTGGGAGGATAACGCTGGCTTTTCACGTTCTATCACTAAATCGATGGGTATCGCCGCTCAGGTCACTAAGGTGATAGGAGTGCTTACTGCGTTTGCCACTGTCTTTATTGTTATCACGATAAAGATCAATCATCGTCGCAGCCAGATCGCTACGATGCGTGCTGTCGGTATCTCAGATGGGGCCATAATGGGATCTTATATAATTGAGGCTCTGTTTCTTGGCGTCATTGGCATCATTGTCGGCTTTTTGATATTGACTTGCATAACCTTCTATTTCTCGAGGAATCCTCTGTCTCTCCCTATAGGAAGTGTGGTGCCTTCACTCTCAGTGATTGCTCAGATAAAGTCTGCTCTTCTGCTTCTCGGAGCGACCTTGTTCGCCGGTTTCTCACCGACTAGTTCAGCCTTGAAGGAGAACATAATCGAGGCTATAAGAGGTGGTCATTGATGCGTTCTGGCGATATAGTGATTGAGGCAAGGCATCTTGAGCGTATGTTTCAGGTCGGAGAGATCGAGCTCTTTGCCCTTAAGGACATCAACCTGACCATAAGGAAGGGCGAGTTCGTAGCATTGATGGGTCCTTCTGGTGCTGGTAAATCGACGACTCTTAACCAATTGGCCCTTCTTGACAGGCCTACTGGAGGGATCCTCCGTGTTCTTGGTGAGGATGTTGAGGCCCTCTCTGCTAGGAAGCAGACTGTGTTCCGTCTTCTCCATCTTGGTTTTGTCTTCCAGAACTATAACCTTCTGCCTCAGCTTACTGCTATTGAGAATGTCATCCTCCCCGCCATGATGCGTGGTAGGCGTAAGAGGGATGCTATCTTCGAGGCCAAGTGTCTGCTTGACGAGTTTGATATGGGTCATCGTCTGCATAACTACCCTTCTCAGCTGAGCGGTGGTCAGCAGCAGAAGGTGTCGATCGCGCGCGCCTTGGTGAACAAGCCAGCCATACTTTTCGCAGATGAGCCGACTGCCTCTCTGGATTCTGAATCTTCTAAGGTCATAATGGACCTTCTTCGCCGTTTGAACAGGGAGAACGAGCAGACAATTGTCCTTGTCTCTCACGAACCCGAGCATCAGAAGCTTGTCGACCGCATAATATGGGTTGAGGACGGCGTAGTTGTCGATAAGAGTTATGTTTGATTTCTTTCGGTTGTTTTGTCTTTTTGATGAAGAGATATAGGTGCACGCACTCCCCCAGTTACATCCGTTCATCAACGCCCGTGGGCTCAGAGGGTGTTCACTTGGATCAGCGTGCGTGCGCTGAACATGATTCTTGGCGGTTATTTAAGCCTTTGTGCCTATAAATTAACCACTTGAAAGTGATAAAAAACGAAAGATATATAAACCTTTTGTCCCAAACAAGGGACTATGGAATCTCACGATGAAAAACAATGGAATAAGCTTAATGACCTTCTGTCTAACTCATTTAACAATGTTAAGTATGACATCAGGGATTTAAGGTCTCAGACAGACAAATTAAGGACTGTTTTCGCTCATTTTTCTACAAGCTCTGTTAAACAGGCTTTTCAGGACCAGACTAAGCTCATCCAGGAGCTTCACCAGGCTATGAACCTTCTGGCAAAGCGTGTCCAGCAGATTGAGGCGCATCCAGTTGTTGAGAGGAAGATTGAGAGGCCAGAGCCGCACTCTGTCGTGCTTCAGGATGTCTCCAAGATAGCTAAGGTCAGTGCCTCTGCTAGATCTGTTGAGAAGTCAGTCTATGATTTCCCTAAAGGCGAGGTCAGGATCACAAAGGTCCAGTTCAAGTCCAAGAAGAACGGCAAGAAGGATCTTAATGGTGAGTGGGTTGAGGTCACTGGTTATGATGTCGATCTTTCTGGTTACAAGTTGTATGATAAGGGGAGAAAGCATACCTTCAAGTTCCCTGAAGGTTTCAGGATCTATGGTCCTGTGAAGGTCTTCACAGGCAAGGGCAGGAACACAAACACTCGTCTCTATTGGAAACAGCCTAGGCCTGTCTGGAATGACGCAGGCGATGTCGCTTCTTTGGCTGACAAGAACAACAAGGTCATCTCCCAGGTGAAGTCTGAACCTACCTTCAGTTTCAAGATATTGAAGTAAATATTTTCTTTTTATTCTGCCTTTATATCTACACATACCCTGAATTTCTTCGGGTTGAACTGTCCGCATTTCACTATGCGTAACACCCGGCACTTCCTTCCGCTTTTAGAACAGGCTTCTCTCACGACCTTATGCAGCTTTTCTCTCTCTTCCCAGTTAACGAACTGGTAGAGATGCACCACTCCTCCTTTCTTCACAGCACCAAGTGCTACATCAAGGAATTCTTCTGCATTCATCGGCAATGGCATGAGTATCCTGTCGAATTTTCCTAGTTTAGGCACTGCCTCACGGACATCTCCTAGCACCGCCTTTGCATTCTTGAGTTTATTCAGTAGGATGTTCCCTTCTTCGTACTTGTGCCCGAGCGGGTTCTTCTCCACTCCGACGACTGACCTGGCCTTGCTGTTCCGTGATATCGCGCATGTGAATGGTCCGCATCCTGAGAACATCACCAGCACGTCCTCGCCTGGTTTCACCTGTTCGACTATCCTTCCTCTCTCGCTCGAGGATCTGGGAGAATAATACACCTTCTCTACATCCATCTTGAGCAGCACCTTGTTCTCGCGGGCGACAGTCTCTTTTGTCCGGCGGCCAGCCACCCATTTCAATGGTATTGTCCTGTATTCGTCTGAGTGTATCCCTGCTTTCTTCAGTACTGTGTGCACGTTCTTGCTGAGCCCCAGTATCGCCTCTGCTATCTCTTTCTCTTTCTTCTCCAGTCCTTGTGGCACCTCGAATATCGCTATATCACCGATGATATCATACGCTCTCTGTACCTTTTCCATCTCTTGAGCATTGAGCTTCCCTTTGAGTCTCTCTTTGAGGCCTCCTTTCGGTTCTTTTCCCTCGAGCACGGCATCTTCATACTCGACGAACGGGAACCTCTTCTTTGCCCCTTTCTTCTTTACAGCTATGTAGATGTAGTCACCTGTCTTCTTTGGCCTGTGTGTCGTATCTACCATCTTATTCTCTAGTAGGTAAGCCTTGACTTCCTGTGTCTTCTTCACCGGTATCTTCACAGAGAGGGTCATATTACCACCAGGACTACTCCTATTATCATTATTAGGCACCCCATTATCCTGTACCTCAGGTTGTGGTCATGGAACATCTTTCCACCGAGTATCACAGCCACCAGCACTGACATCCTCTTTATTGGGATTATGAGTGATACCA
>DUGW01000109.1 GCA_013331125.1 Candidatus Woesearchaeota archaeon
CGCTCTCAATCTCTTCCTTCTCGGCCTTTTCCTGTTGAGCCTTCTCTGCTGCGTGGAACTCTTCCAGCTCTTGCCTTATGAACTCGTCCTGTTCCAGCGGCTTCAGCATCCTCTCTATCTGCTCGATTATAGGTATTGACCTTACAGGGTCGTAATACTTCTCCTGCAATAGCCTGACATTGATCATTATCCTGGAATACTGCTCTCCAAGGACCGGGTTTGTTGAATGGGAATACAGCTGTGTTATGAGTTTCCTCAGCTCCTCGACATTCTTCTTCATGTTGTCTGCGAGGTATTTTGCCTTGCTGTGGTTGTAGTTATAGATGTGCTTGCCGCTACTTACCGCCTCTGCCATGTCCACTTTCTGCATCTGGGCTGTGGCCAGGAGGTCCTTGTAGTCGTGCAGTGTTGTCCTGAATCGTTTTATCAGCATACCTTCACCAAATCTTTGCTTGTTTATTAAGATTTTGGGATAGAAATAAATATGTTTGAGTGTATCGTCTTCTTATGAGCCTTAAGATACTGGTTGTTGATGATGACAGGGGCATGATTGAGACCTACCGCTCTGCGCTCAGGAGCCATGAGCTGACAGAGCTTGGCTATACCTATGAGGTCTATTCTGTGCTTGAGGAACCCTTTGACCTTGCGTTCCTTGACTTCGGCAACAATGATGATTTTGAGGCTGCTGCTGAGCTCAAGAGGGCACATCAGGACATCTTCACTGTCGTCCTTACAGAACATCCTGATTCTTTCCATGAGGACGAGAGCATCGATATGGTCATCGACAGCAAGAGTCCTCAGCTTGCTGATGATATCACAGATGCTCTCCATGCTGCTGAGCAGAATGTCAATATCATCACCTGCGGTGGTGAGCATGTGGATTATTTCCATCCTGGTATCATCAGGAAGATCGATCTTGAGATGGAGCGTTCCAAGCTTCGTCCTGCCACGCATACCAATGATGATAAGTGGATCGATGAGTTCTCGAATGCTGTCTGTGCCCAGCTGCATGAGCTGAAGAGGGATTATTCTCCTGAGAGGCATTGCATTGTCCATGCCTGCATGGCTTTTGCCAGGGTTGCGGGTTTTGATCTTGTCAAGAATGCCCGCAATCTCTTCCAGGATTACCAGTCTTCTTTCCCTGAAGTGCCTGATTTCTCCCACATCGATACCCAGGAGACTGCCAAAACTCTGCTTAACACAAACATGGGGAACAATATCTATCGTTTTGTCATCAAGTTCAGCTCTCGCCTTGATTATGAGATAGGCCTCAGGCTCACCAACTTGTCTACCAAGAAACTTGGCTGCCGTGTCCAGGACAGGGCCATCGTTTTTGCCTGTCTTGCCTTGTACTGGGTGAACAACCAGAAGACACTTCTTTACCAGAAAGAGCCTGCTTTCATGGTCTATGACCGCATAATGGCAGAGCATGGTTTCGCCAGGGAATTCGCTTGACCTGTCAGAAACCTTTAAAAACCACTGATTTCTCCAACGATTATCGGACCTTATCTGCTTCCGTGGTGTAGCCTACGGCAACCCTTTGCAAAAGGGTTGATCGAAACAGTGGGGTTCGCACTGTGTGCTCACCACACAAGAAAAATCCTTTCGGACAGCTTACAATGCTTCCGTGGTGTAGTCCGGCCAATCATNNTGACGCAGCTAAGGCATTTATCGGCCTAAAGCTTGGCGATAAGGTAAAAGGAGAGCTTATTGACCTCCCTGGTTATGAGTTCGAAATCACTGGTGGTTCTGATTCAGCTGGTTTTCCTATGAGGAAGGATAACCCTGGCACTGGCAAGAAAAAGATCCTTGCTTTCAAGGGTGTCGGTGTCAAAAACAAGCTCAGGAAGCCTAACCCTAAGAAGAAAGGTTGGCGTACCATGAAGGGTATGAGGCTCAAGAAGACTGTTGCTGGTAACACGATCTATGATAAGACTGCCCAGATAAATCTCAAAGTCATAAAGCCTGGAAGGCAGCCGCTTTTCGAAGAGGCAAAACCAGAGGAAGCTGCACCTACAGGACCTGCACCAGCCGAAGCTCCTAAGACAGAGCCGAAAGAGGCACCTGTAGAAGAGGAAGAAGTGACTGATGACACAGAAGAGAAAGCCGACAAGGAGATAGAAGACATCGAGAAGGAGATATCCAAGGATGAGGAGGATATCAAAGAGCTCGATGAGGAAGAGAAGGCTGTCGAGAAGGAGCTTGAAGAAGACGGTGATGATGATAGATCCAAATGATGAGAAGAATCAGAAGAAGATTGACACAAAGGACAAAGAGGTTGAGCTGAACCATGACCATGAGGTCTCGAGTTCAGACCCTGAGAGCGAGGATTGCATCATCCATATAAGCGATCCTGAAAAGAACGGTAAGTTCAAGAAACTCAGCCGCGACAATGACAGGATTGTCCACCTTGAGAAGAAGTCAGAAGAGGGAAAATAAGATAATGCCGCCTAAGAAGAAGACAACATCTGCAAAAGCTTCTGCTAAGAAGGTCTCTGCTGCCATACAGCCTGAGATCAATATCGGCCTCGTGGGTCATGTCGACCATGGCAAGACCACCCTCACTGAACGTTTCTCCGGCAAGTGGACTGATACGCATTCTGAAGAGCTCAAACGCGGTATCACGATAAGGCTCGGCTATGCAGACACCATATTCAGGTTCTGCAAGAAGTGCAAGGCATACACTGTGAAGGAGAAGTGTGAGAAGTGCGGTGAAGATTCTGAGTTTGTCAGGAAGGTCAGTTTTGTCGACGCTCCTGGCCACGAGTCTCTCATGGCGACCATGCTTGCAGGCGCCACGATAATGGACGGTGCGCTCCTCCTTGTCGCTGCCAATGAGCGATGCCCTCAGCCCCAGACCAGGGAGCACCTTATGGCATTGCAGATCATGGGTGTCGAGAAGGTGATCGTCGTCCAGAACAAGATCGACCTTGTCAAGAAGGATGACGCGATCAAGAATTATAAGCAGATAAAGAAGTTCCTTGAGGGCACCAGGTATGAGGATGCTCCTATCGTCCCTATCTCTGCCCAGCATAATGTAAACATCGACCTCTTGATCGAGACTATCGAGAAGGTCATCCCTACACCTCAGCGTGATCCTAAGAAGGACCCTGTGTTCTTCATCGCCAGGAGTTTCGACATAAACAAGCCGGGCTCCAAGTCTGCTGACATCGTCGGCGGTGTCCTTGGCGGCGCTCTTGTCCAGGGCGTCCTTAAGGTAGGTGATGAGATCGAGCTCAAGCCTGGCCATGACGTCGAGAGCCACGGCAAGAAGACCTGGGTCCCTATCAGGGCGAAGATCACCGCGTTGAAGACCGGTGGTGCTTCTGTCGATGAGATCACCCCTGGCGGTTCTGTCGGCATCCTTACCCTGCTTGATCCTTCTGTGGTCAAGTCTGACAAACTTACTGGTAATGTCGTCGGCAGGCCTGGTAAGCTTCCTCCTGTCTGGCAGAGTTTCAGGCTTGAGACCAACCTGCTTGAGAGGGTCGTCGGTTCAAAGGAGGATATCGAGGTCGAGCCGATAAAGCTCAATGAGCCTCTGATGTTGAATGTCAATTCTGCTGCCACTGTGGGCGTCGTTACCGAACTCCATAAGGGCGGCATCAGCTGCATACTGAAGCTTCCTGTCTGTGCAGATGTAGGTAGCCGCGTCACAATAAGCCGAAGGGTCGGTACCAGGTTCAGGCTTATCGGCTTTGGTATGATCAAGGGATGATTGATGTCTGATACGTACTTCTTTCCAGGCTCTAGACCGGAAAGGGTATCGAACATCCTTCTTGGGATTGCAGAACTCGTGTCTTATCCGGTATTTATCGTCTTGATCAACAGGGTCGAATATTTCTCAGAACATCCTTTGATATCGGCCGTCACCTGCATCGGGTTCGCAGAGATGATGCTGGCCGATGCTGCCTGCAGGTTCATGCACAACCGGGGAGCTGTCAGCAGGGCCCTTGATTATGTGAAAGTCCCGAGAAGTCTGGGTAAGGGGTCTTATCTTGAGGAAGCAGAACAGTATTATGCCTCTTATGAGGTCATAGACGGTGGAGATGTTCCTCGAACTGGACGACTTTGTCAGCCTTCACTTGAACACCTTCTTTCTCCAGGATCATCTTCTTCGCCTCAGTGCCTAACGCAAACCCACCGAGACGCCCATCCGAATTGACCACCCTGTGGCATGGCACCATCCTCTCGTCGTTGCAGCTCCATGCTCCGTAAGGGTTCTTGTTGAGTGCGTTGCCTAC
>DUGW01000104.1 GCA_013331125.1 Candidatus Woesearchaeota archaeon
GAGACATACCTCTTCTCTCCTTCCCTGTCCCCTGGCTCTACTCCTACCTCTACGTTCTTCACCAGTCTCTGTTTCAGGAAATCCCTTACGTGGTGACTTATCGGTCCTGGCAGTCTGTGCATCACATGCTCCAGCTCCAGCAGGTTGAATGAGCTCATCCCTACATTCTCCCGCGTGCAGAACTCTGATAACTCCTTGACCCTTCCTGCTGAGAACTCATGTATCAGGAAGCATGTGTCTAGCAGCCAATCTACCCGCTCACTCTTCTCTAACCCTTCCACCAGTTCTTTCATAAAGANNCCAAGCCGAGGACCGGTGCCAACACTGAACTGAGCAAGACCCTGTCTTATTGGTTCTGCACTGCTAGCTGCGGTACTGGTCCGCCTGTATTGGCGTCTCCTTCCCATTTCCATCCGCCCCAGTTGCAGTTCACTATCTGTATGCAGTTCGTCCCGCAGCTGCACTGTGCTGATGATCCGCATGCCACGTCTCCGCATGACGTATCCTGGCAGACGATGTCTGGCCCGAAGCTTATCGAGGGTTTGGAATTTGTGTAGCACTTGCACTCTCCTACCTCTATCCCTCCTGGGAATACCAGGTTCACCCTTGACTTGCATGTCACGTCTGCTATCTCGCTCATGATATACGATTTCCAGTCAGGTTTCACTCCGGTATAATCCCCGAACGTAGCACAATACTCGTCGCAGTTCTTCGGTCCTTCTGTGGCTGCCGCAGCCTCTCCGCATACCCAGCAGTCTGTCCTGAACCTTCGTGTGCAGTCTCCGTCGCAGTCATCTTCGCACTTCGATTGCGAATTGTAGTATTCTCCTGCTTCGCATGTCGCTGTGCATCCTGTGCATGTGCCTTCTTCCACTGTCCTGTACCATTCGCATTTCTCATTTGGCTTGCAGGAATTAGAGCACCGTGCGTCGTTGAGGAACTCTCCTGTCTTGCATGGTCCTGTGGGTTCTGTCTTCGGTGTCGTCACAGCTGCTTTTGGTTTTGTCACTGTCACTGGTTTTGGTGTTGTCTTTGGTTTCTCTTTTGATACCAGGTCGTCGTATCCTATCGCCTTTTCTGTTCCCCATGTCTCTTCTGCTATCCATGATGCGTATTTCTCGCACAGTCTCAGGCAGTCGTCTAGTTTCTTGTATAGTTCAGCCAGATCATCTTCCAGCAGTGTCTTGTCTCCTTCTGCATGTTGTACTGCCAGGTCTGCGTCGCTCACTGCTTTCTTTGCCGCTTCGACTCCTGCTTCTGCGTCTGTTATTGCCTTGTCCAGGCTTTCTTCATAATCTTTCTTGGCCTTGGCGAGTTCTTCCTCGTCGAAGTTCTTCCATTTCTCTTCCAGCTCCTGCGCAGTTATGTCTCCGTTGACGTATTCCTGCCAGCTGTTCTGTGCCACCATCTTGTTTATTGCCAGGTCCTGTGATGTCACGCGTTTCCCTGTCTTTGGGTCTTCGACATAGTCTCCTGGTCCGTTGTATGCGTCTTTCTTCGCCTGTGCGTCTTTGGCCTTCTCTTCTGCGTCTTTCACCTTGTCTTTGGCTTCCTGCAGCGCTGATTCCTTCTGTGCTATCTCGTCGCTCTTGGCCTCTATCTCTTTCTCTTTCGCTGCTATCTCTGCCCTTATAGGGTCGCATGGTTTGCATTCATCTTTGACTTTCCTTACTGCTGCTTCCCTGTTCTTCTTTGCCTCTTCTGCCGCTTTCTTCATCTCTGCTTCCATCCTCTTCCTTTCTTTCTCGTATTCCTGTTCCCTTATCCTTTCCTGTTCTTTCCAGTAGTCGTCGTATTCTTTCTGTTTCTTCTTTGTCCATGTCCCTCCTCCTGTCGTCACTGCTGGTTTTGTCTTTGGCGGTTTCGGCATGAACTGTCTTGGGTCCTGGAATGACCAGTCACTTGTGGTCGATATGCTGTCTGAGCACNNAGTCTTTGTCTCCTTTGAACAGGTCCCTGTATTCCCTGTTCTTTGCCCTTGTTATCCTGAGTATGTCATTGAGTCCGTTGGTCAGTGCCTCTCCGAATGGCTCTCCCAGCTCCATCCCTTTCTCGAGTCCCCATAGGAATGGTCCTGCGAGGTGTCTTGCGTCTGCCATGTCGAATGCCTTCTTCACTGCCTTCTTTCCCAGCTCTTTTGCCTTGTCTTCCCCTTCTGATATCAGTTCGTCTTTCACGAGTTCTTTCATCCTTTCTATGGTCTCGTCGAACTGCGGGAATGACACTTTGTGTTTTATCTCTTTTATCCTGCATGGGCATTTGTTGATGTTTATGCTTATTGCCCTTCCTGGGTAGTTCTTGTAGTGGTTGAAGTCCCCGTCGAAATGCCCGTTCTTGGTGTCGAGCGTGATCACGTAATCAGAATCATAGTATATCTCGAAGTTGCAGTCCACTGGGTTCCCTTCCTGGTCCCAGACATTGACGACTTCTTTCTTTATTATGTCCAGTTCCATGTCTCCGAACTTCTCGGCCAGCTCTTTCATCTTGTCTGCCATGGCCTTTATCTTCTTGACCTTTTTCTGGAAGCCTTTCCCGAACTCTGCTCCGTCATCTGCATCATCTTCCTCTTCTTCGTCCTCTCCGTCTCCGTAGTATATCTCATCGTAGTCTTCGTCTTTCATCTCTCCGAATCCTTTTGCATGGACTGGAAGTATGCTCACTAAGAATATCAGTATCACCAGTATCGCCAGTTTTTTCATTAAACCACCTCCCTGCAGATACCGCGCCGCTTTTTACTTATAAATTTTCCCCCGCTGCCCTTTTTTCCGCTACATATTTAAACAGGGACTGCCATTGTCATCCGCATGAGGCCTGATACTGCTGTTGTGCTTTCCGGAGGCGGTTCTAGAGGTGCTTTCCAGGTGGGTGTTCTGCAGGAACTGCTGAAGTCTGTCTCTCCTGATGTCATCATAGGCACTTCTGTCGGTGCTCTGAATGGTCTCTTTGTCTGTGACCATGGCAATGCTGATGGTCTTGAGCATATCTGGTCAAAGCTCACCCACAGTTTCGCCTTCCCTATCAACCATTCCATCTTCTATCGTTTCTCCCGCGCAAACGCTCTGTACAAGAACAAGAACCTCAGGAGGCTGATCAGCCAGTACTCTGAGGCCAGGGATTTCGAGGACCTTAAGATCCCTCTTTATGTGAACTCTACCCGTCTCACTGATGGCAGGTCTGTCTTTTTCAGCAAGGGTCCTCTTCTTGATCCGGTCCTTGCCTCCTGTGCTGTCGTCCCTTTCTATCCTCCTCAGATCATCGATGGTCTTCCTTATATCGACGGTGGTTTCTCAGAGTTCGGCGGTCTTTCCAAGGCCTTTGACCTCAAGGCGAAGAGGGTCATCCTTGTCGATTCTGGTTCTGTGTGTGATGATAGTTTTGATGGTGTCATCGATGTCACCCGTCACAGTCTTGAGCTTGTCACCCGTGCCTCTCTGGTCCATGATATTGAGAGGTTCCGCAAGAAGGTTGTCCTCATAGCTCCGAAGTCTCTCGGCAATGTCCACATAACTGACTTCTCTAAGTCTAAAGAATTCATGGCTGAAGGTATTCTCCGCTGTCGTGAGGCTCTGCGTCAGATATGACTGGTATCTTGATTATGAACGCTGTCCTTCCTGGTTTCGAGTTGTATCCTACACTTCCTCCGTGTGCCTTCACTATCTCGTTTGCGCTGTAGAGTCCTAGTCCTGTCCCGTCGTCTTTTCCCATTGTCGCGCCTTCTGCGAACAGTTTTCCCTGCAGCTCTTCTGGAATCCCTTTCCCTGTGTCTTCGACCACGTATACTACATATTTCCCGTCTCTTGCTGTCCTTCCTGTGAGTGTCCCTCCTTCTGGCATCGCTTCCATCGCGTTCTTCACCAGGTTCTCGAACACTGTCTCTATCCTCATGTCTGCTCTCATGAATCCTGTGTATTCGAACTCTTTGACCATCTCCACTCCTGCCTTTGTCGCCCTTCCGTAGAATGCCTCCATCGCCTTGTTGAGTGGGTAATGTGCCTGTAGTGATCTCTTGTCCAGGTTGAGTTCTCCTGTCCTTGCATAGTGTCCTATGTCTCTTGCCAGTCCGACTGCCCTGTCCACTGACCTTGCTACCTGTTTGAGGTAGTCCTGCATCATCTTCCTCAGTTTTTCGTCTTCGACTCTGGACATCATTATCTCGAGCAGCTGCACGTATCCGTCTGCTCCTGTGAGTGGGTTCTTTATGTTGTGCGCCAGTACTGTCGCCTGTGATCCTATCATCGCCTGTCTCCTGAGGCCGGTAAGTTCCTGACTCTGCATGACAGTCGCCTGGTGNNGCCATCATCGCTGCCATGGTCTCTTCCATCCCTATCATCCTTTTCTCATACGCGTTTATCTGCGCTATGAGTCCCTGTCTCTCTGTCTTTGACCATGCTGAGACTCCCCATCTGAGCTCGTACCTGCACATGTCTTCTTTGCATTCGCAGCTTGTCTCTTTCAGCCGTGCCTCTTTCTTCTTGAACAGCAGCGGCATCGCGCTGAGCATCCCTTGTGTTATCAGGCAGTTGTTCCTCATCACTTTCCTGCCTTCCTCTTCCCCGAACATCGTCAGGTATTTCTTGACCTGTTGTTCTTTTGTCTTCCTTGTCACCACTGCGTATCCTCTCTTTTTCCTCTCCACTCCCATGTCGAGTACGCTGTTGTAGTTCGGGTTTACGCTCAGTATCCTGTCGACTATCTGTCCCATCGTGAAGAACTTGCTTACCCAGAACATTGTCGTGCTGCTCTTCACCCCTTCATCTATCGCCCTTTTTCCGAGCTCCAGGTAGAAATCTTCTCCGTGCAGTCTCAGCATGTGCTGTGCTATCTCGTAGGCTGCTATCAGGACCTCTTCTCCTATCATCTGCGCGACTCCTCTGTCTGTCCTGTCATCCACCACGCTGAAGAAATATTCTGGGTCTTTGATGAACTCTCCCAGCTCCCGCCTGAACTGTTCCCTGTCTACCTCTGATGTCCAGTCATCCACTGACCTTACGAACCGCACCGATACTTCCGGGCTTTCGAAAGGGTCTGTCTTCACTATGTGTTCCAGTAGGCTCATGCCTTTTTTCCCCAAGAATTCCCATTTAATTACCTTTCTATGTCTTTTTCTGTTGCGCTTTTAAATCTTATAAATCGTCTCGGCCCGCGCAGCTCCCTGGCGATTGTCCCTTCTTCGCGCACATCCGATATTTTCTCATTCGTGCTGCAGTATGAATTTGTGTTTCAGCCTTAGATTGTCTACTGCGAACGGTCCGCTGTCCATCTTGTACAGTTCCACGTTAGGCTTCAGGCTCTTGTTGTTCTCGTATGATTCCTTGTAGTCTGCGTTCAGCCTGAGCAGTCCTTTCAGTATCGCCCTTCCGAAGCTTCTCTTGAGCTCTGGCCCGGCGCGTGTGCCTTTCATCAGCTCTATATGCACTATGAACCTTGCCTTGTGTCTCTTGTCGTATGCCTTCTCTATCATGTAGTTGTTCATCCTGTCTGCGAGTTCTTTGTTCTCCAGAATGCTCCTCTCTACCTGTTCTGGGAACACGTTCGCTCCGTCGAGTGATATCGTCCCGTCGCTCCTTCCGTAGACGTATAGGAATGGAAGTCTCATGTCCTCTTCCACTTTCACTCCGTGCCTCTCGAGTTTCTGCATCATCTCTTTGTACCGGAGAACCCCTCCTTCGTCGTGCATCGCGTATTTTATCTTCGGGCTCGCTATCTTCCTGTCCAGTGCTGTTATCACGAATTCTCTCTTTCCTTTCACGACCTTGTTCTGTATGTAGTGCATCATGGGGTTGTATTGGAACAGCATCGGCACCCTCCGCGGGTCGCCGAACAGAGCTTTGCAGAGCTCTTCGTCCTCTGCGCATCTTTTCCTTATCTTCTGCGTGAGTGGTGTCTCGTTCGCCACCCCTATGTCTATGTCGCTTGATCCGTATGCGCTTACTATCTTCGCCTCTTTCCTTCCCAGCTCGTTGCGTATCTGTTCTTCCCATCCTATCGCTGTGCCGTCTCCTCCTGTTAGCATGTCTATCCTGTACTTCTTCCAGTCCAGTTCTTTTCTCTCGACGAGCTCTTTGAGGTATTGCGGGTATCCTGCTATGAGGTATCTCTTGTCCGGTCCGAATGCCTGCAGTGTCTTTATCGTCTTGTCTATGTCTGTCCCTACATTCTTCACCAGTGCGAACCTCTCTACGAGTTCGCAGAACTTGACTCCTGTCGCCCATGCTCCTGAGCTCCAGCAGCTTATCACCATGTAGTCTCCTTCTCCGATTATGTGCCTGAACAGGAACCTTATCGTCTTTGTGAGCTTCTCTTCCTCTTTCACTGACCTTATCCAGTTTGTCGGCACTCCTGTGCTTCCGCTGCTCTCGTCTATGTTCCCTGCTTTCGGGAATTTTCCTCCTGTGCATCTGCTCTCTATGCTGTACTTCCTTACGTATCTGTCCTTGTCTGTTATCGGCACTATCCCATCGAAGAATTCCATGTTCTTTACCTGGCCTGGTTTTAGGTTATGCTCCTTGAGGAACTTCTTGTACGCAGGCACCTTCCTTGCCGCTCTCCTGAATGCTGCCATCGCCTTCTTCTGTGATATCGCTTCCAGGAGTTCCGGGTCTGATCCCTGTAGGAACTTCCTTGTCTTCTCGTAGTCGTCCAGGATGCTGTTCTCTATCCTGTCCAGCAGCCACATAGGTGCCAGTTTCACCATCTTTTTCATACTTCTTTCTTTGGCGTGTGTCTTTAAATATCTTTCTGGCAGTATGGTGAGTAGCGGCCGAAAACCGTTAATTATTAATACCCGTAAAAATAATATGTCATCATCAGGGCGCAGAGGGGATACTATGAGATTGAGAGATATCATGAAGGATGCAGACACTGTTGATTCTGACACTACTTTGCAGAAGGCTGCTGGTCTTATGGCTCAGAACAATATCGGCTGTCTTCTTGTCTTGGTCGATGGTGAGGTCAAGGGCATCATCACTGAGCGGGATGTGATCAAGCAGGTAGGCAAGGACTCCCGCAGTCTGGAGCATCCTGTGAGTGATTATATGTCCAGGAAGCTTGTCACAGCTGATGCTGACATGGACATCGATGAGGCTGCTGTGATCATGAAGAAGAATGGTATCAAGAAGCTCCCCGTAACTGTTGATGATAAGATTGAGGGTATAGTCACCCAGACTGACCTGATTGCGAATGCCGGCGATTTCAATGATTTTTCAGTCCTCTAGGCTTCTGCCCGGCAACCCATTGTTAGTCACCATTGGTCACTAGATGTTTTATATATTATTTATTTCAAGATTTCTCTGTTCTTTGATTAGTATCTTTGTTCAGGAGGGAAAGTATGAAAGTTAAGGTCTTGATGAATGATGTTATTGCTATCGATGGCGACAGCAGTGTCAAAGAGGCTGCTGAGCTGATGAAGGAGAATGATATCGGCTGTCTTCTCATCAGTGTTGATGATAAGATCAAGGGTATTCTCACTGAGCGTGACATTGCCCGTGAGATCGCTGAGGATGTCCTCTATCTTGACAAGAATGTCAGTCAGATAATGAATAGGGGTCTCATCACCATCGATGCTGAGCAGGATGTCAGTGCTGCTGCTAAGCTGATGTCATCCAAGAACATCAAGAAGCTCCCTGTCACTGTCAAGGGCAGGATTGAGGGTATGATCACGACTACTGATCTTCTGAACAAGGCTGTGCAGTTCAGGCTTTTCGATTCTCTTGACTGATGCCTGGCTGCTGACGCCGGCTGTTGTCTGTCACGTGTTATCTGTGATCCGCGCAGTCATCAGTAGGTTGTCTCTTGGTCTGTATCGTGTCTGCCCGGGCATCTCTTCTGTCTTCCAGGATACCAGCTGAGTGCTCTCAGTATCTCTCCTACCGCCCTTTCGCTTGGATAGGTGACGCTCACGTGCGCGTATTGTGATGGCAATTCCAAGATTTCAGGGTCGTGCAGGACTATCCTTCTTATGTTTGTGTCCTGCATCAGCTCGAACCAGTCTTTCATCCTTCCGTCCTGGCGCCATACTATTGCATAGGGTGGTGGTCCTTCATACTGTTCTATCGGTATGAATTCCAGGCAGTTGCTTGCCACCTCTGTCAGTCTGTTGACGAGGTCAAGTTCTATCATCTTTGATTCTGGTCCGTGTCCTCCGTGGACTATCACTTTGTTGTTTATTGCTGCATTACTGTATGTTGTTGTCTTTTCTGTCATTTCTCAACACCTCAAAATTTATTTTGAGGTCCGCAAAGCTTCTTTGCATCACCTCAAAATATCAGGAGTCACTTTTGCCGCTCGCGGTGTATTATATACTTTGCCTTTCTGTGCCGAAAACTTTTAATATCAATCACAACCATTGCCTTTTATGGCATTGAAAAAGAGGGTTTCTAAGGCTGGCCAGTATTATGACAAGATAGCTGACCATTATGAGGAGGACTATTCCAGGGACCCTTATTGGCGCTTATACCATGATATCACCTGGGCTGACATAAAGAGACATCTTCCTAAGGACAAGAAGTCTCTCATCATCGACGTCGGTGGCGGTACTGGTTTCTGGGCCAGGAAGATAGCCAAGCTTGGCTATGCTGTGGTCGTCACTGACATCTCTGAGAAGATGCTTAAGATCGGCAAGGCCAAGGCGAAGAGAGCCGGCCTGAGTAAGCGCATGTTCTTCACCTATGCTGACATCGTCGACATGAAAGACCAGAGATCCGGTCGCTATGACCTTGTCATCTGCCAGGGTGATCCTCTCTCTTACTGCTCTGACCAGGGTAAGGCTGCTAAAGAGCTTGTCCGCATAGCCAAGCCTGGTGCGAAGATGATCGCCAGTGTCGACAATTTCTTCACTGCTGTGCACAGAGGCCTGGCCTATCCTGGCATGCTGAAGAAGCTTCCTGCTCTTGAGAAGACCCATGTCTCTGATTTCTTTGACATCCATCCTCAGTATAACTTCCTTCCTGAGGAGCTGAAATCTCTGTTCCAGAACAATGGCTGTGAGGTCATCTCTCTCATCGGCAAGCCTGTCTTTGCCCATCGTTCCTGGCTCAAGGAGAACCCTGACCTCCTGCGCAAGTCCTACAATAAGGTCCTTGCTCTTGAGAAAAAGTATAATTCCCATCCTTCATTGGTCGGCTCAGGCGGCCATATCCAGATTGTTGTTATGAAGGCCAGGAAGAAGCTCTAGATCGCCTTGGCTGGTTCTCACTTCCCGTTCTTGTCCTGCGACAGCACGACGTCATATGTGGCATTGACTTTCAGTTTCTTCATGCCTGCATCATCCCCCCTGGATGGTGCTTTGCTGAGGTGCATCTCGCATCCTCGCAGTTCCTTGAGCATTGTAAGGGCCTTTTTTGCTGTGGGGTTTGTCTGTGAGCTTATGGCCAGCGCCACTAGCACCTCTTCGAGGTTTAGGCTTCCGAATTTCGCGTCAAGTATCTCGCTGTGCATTCTTTTGACGCTCTCTATCACACTCTCTGATATGATGTCTATGTCATCAGGTATCCCTGCTGTCGTCTTTACTGCATTGAGGACTGCTGATGTTGCTGCGTGGAGCAGTCTTGAGCTTTTGCCTGTCACTATCATGCCGTCTTTTAGCTCTATCGCTGCTCCGCAGCCGACCCCTCCTTTGCCTTCACTTCCTTTCCCTGCCTCTCTTGCAGGGGCCACCACTTTCCTGTCTTCCGGCCTGATCCCTAGTTTTTCCATCAGTGTGTCCATCCTGTTGAGTGTCGCCATCGGTTCTATGCCGTCGAAGAATTCTTTCCTGTACCTGAAATATCTCCTGAGCACTTCCTGTCTTCCCGCTTCCTGGCAGGTCTCATCATCTATTATCCCCTCTTTTGCCCTGTTCACTCCCATGTCTGTCGGTGATTTGTACGTGGCGACGAAATTGTCCTTGTCCACTATCTTGTCGAGCAGTGTCTTGATTATGTCGAAGTTCTCAATGTCCCTGTTGTAGTTGACTGCTTCTATGCCATATGCTTTGAGGTGGAACTTGTCTATGAGGTTGGCGTCAAGCAGGTCTGCTGTCGCCGCTTCATATGCCACATTTACCGGGTGTTTCAGTGGCAGGTTCCATATTGGGAATGTCTCGAACTTTGCGTATCCTGATTTCACTTTGTTCTTTGCGTCATGGTACAGCTGTGACAGGCAGGTTGACATCTTTCCTGATCCTCCTCCTGCTCCGGTCACGACAACTATCCTTTTCTTGCTTGATATGCGCGGGTATCTTCCGAAACCCTCTTCTCCTACCAGCCTGTCCATGTTTTCCAGGTACCCTTTTACCTCTGGTGTCATATAGACCTTCTTTCCCATGTTGAGCAGTTTGTTCCTGAACCTCTCTGCTGCCGCCTCGCCATCGAACCTGGATATCACGATCGCTGTCACTTCCAGTCCGAGCTCTTCCATGTCATTGACTTCCTTGATTGTCAGTGCATCATAGCTAAGGCCGAAGTCGTGCCTCACCCTTCCTTTCTGCAGGTCTTTTGCGCACACGCAATAGAAGAATTCTGCCTCCTCTTTCAGTGATTGGAGCACTTTTGTCTTTGCATCGAATTCATAGCCTGGAAGCACCCTTGCTGCGTGCATGTCTGTGAGCAGTTTGCCTCCGAATTCCAGATATAGCTTGTCGAACCTGCTTACCCTTTCCAGTATCGCCTTTGTCTGGGCAGCGAGGTATTTCTCTGTGCTGAATCCTTTTTTGTGCATGAGGACCCGGATTTTTCATCATTTTTAAGGTTTACTATTAGCATCTGCTATGGTCGGCTCAGGCAGCCATATCCAGATTGTCGTCTAGAAGAAGTCCTGATATCTGTTTTGTCATCATTATTATCTGTTCTTCACATGTCAGAAATGCTCCGCATTTCTGAGCACGCTCAAGGATCGTCACAATTATGATTGCTTATTGACGATTCTTGACGTCCTGGTAATACTTCACTGCCCTTATGAAATCCTTCTCTCCGAATTCGTTCCACAGCACGCTCGAGAAGTGTATCACGCTGTGCGGGCTGTCCCACAGTAGGAAACCGTGCAGTCGTCTTCCTGTCCCTGTCTTTATTATCATGTCCGGCGGCAGGAAGTATGATGAGTATATGTTGTCCTTCATCATCTCTGAGTCTATGGAGTCCACGCTCATCTTTTCAATTAATGCCTTCCTGACTATTATCCTGCAGGCATCGACTATCTCCTCTTTGCCGTCATAGTTTATGCATATGTTGAGGAAGAAACTGTCGTAATCCTTTGTCTCGTCTATCAGTCTTTTTATCGGCTCTACCACCCTGCTTGGCAGGTCATACCATTTTCCAAGTATTGATACCTTGATCTTGCTGCGGAATATGTCTTCGTTGTGCAGCAACTCCTTGAAGAACTCTGCTAGAGCATCCATTGTCTCTAAGAAATCCTTTTTTTGCCTGATTTTTGAATCTATAAGATACAGTGTGATTATTGGGATGTCAAAGCATAGCTGGTATCTTATGATCTCTTCGACCTTCTTGAATGCCCTTTTGTGAGCCTCTTTGAGGTCTTCTCCGCTCTTCCTTGACCATCTGTTCAGTCCTCCGACTGTCATGGCTATGTGGTTCGGCATCTTTGCCTTTGCAGGATTTATTCCTTTTTTCCTAAGTTGGTTCGCTATGAAGTCAAGCAAGAAGATAACCCCTCTAAGTTGTTTTTTTCTATTCTCGAATAATAACACAAATTATTTATAAACTTTGTTGTTTAGGCCAACCTATGATAGCAGAATCCATCCTTTTCACGATTGTTCTTGTAGCATTGGTGATAGGAACTTATACTGATCTGAAGACAAGGGAGGTGCCTGACTGGCTCAATTATGGCATGGTTTTTGCAGGTTTCGGCCTGAGGATAATATTTAGCATTGTTTTTCATGATGCGGATTATATGATACATGGCATCCTTGGTTTTGGAGCATTCTTTGCTATTGCATTGCTGATGTTCTACACTGGCCAATGGGGTGGCGGTGATGCTAAGATGGTCATGGGTCTTGGCGCTTTGATAGGCCTTGAGCTTAGCATCAATGCATTCCTGATAGGGTTTATAGTTAACATAGTCCTTTTTGGCTCATTGTTCGGTCTGCTTTTCAGTGTATATCTTGCAGCCATCCATTTCAGAAGTTTCTCAAAGGAGTTCAGCAAGCGGTTCAAGGAGAAGAGGAAGGAGAAGTGGTTTGTATGGCTTGGCACCATCGCCCTGCTTGTATTGTCTGTCTTCACGCCAGTATACATAAAGGTCCCTGTCGTAGTGCTTGCAGGCATAATTCTTGTTTCTTTCTATATGTTCATATACTTAAAGTCCGTCGAGAGTTCATCGATGATAAAGTGGGTTGACCCTAAGGACCTTACAGAGGGGGATTGGGTTGTCAAGGATGTGGTTGTTGCTGGCAAGAGGGTCTGCGGCCCTAAGGACCTTGGTCTTGAGATGGCCCAGATAAAAAAGCTGATGCTGCTTAAGAAGCAGAACAAGATAAAGAGGGTCTTGATAAAATATGGCATACCTTTTGTCCCAAGCTTCCTCATCGCTTTTGTAGTCACTTATTTCTGGGGAAACATTGTTTTCATGATTATGGGGCTGTGATTACAGCCTGCTTTTCTAGTGTTTAATAAGTTCTGGACATGTTAAAAACCAATAATTTTAAATATTAATGAGGCAATTAACCCCTTGAAGATAGTTTTAACCACCTGAAAAAGAGGGATTTGATGAGTTTAAAAAGCAAGAAGGGAATTTCTCCGCTTATAGCGGCTGTCCTGCTGGTAGTCGTTGTTGTCAGTCATGGAGCAGCAGTCATGTCTCTTGTACGCAACTATCTTACAGAAGGAGAGAAGGACGTGACAGTCGGTCAGGAGTCTATAAAGTGCGGCAGGGATGTAAGCATAGGATTGGTCATGGTTGATGGTAATTACCAGATATGCAACGGCACTGCTGAGGATGCGGATATGGCAGCTCTCAATATCCTGATTGAGAATACTGGCACCATAGACGTTCTGGATGCGCAGGTACGGGTTGTAGGGAAAGATGGTATCTTCAACAACAACTCTGTGCTGAACACCACATTGGAGACTGGTGATACTCAGCGTATAAACATGACTTATGATCCTGAGGTTGTAGGTGAGTTCAGGCAGGTAAAGATAGTTCCCAGGATTAATCTTCCAGGGATTGCAGAGCACGCTTATTGTGCTGATTCAGGAATAGAGGTAGAGTATGTGCCTAATAACTGTTCGACATATCAATGAGGAGGTGTATTAGATGAGCATGAGGAGTTCAAAGAAAGGTCTTTCACCGCTTATCGCAGCAGTGCTGTTGATTGTAGTGGTGGTCGGTATCGGCGCAGTAGTGACCGGAATTGTGAGGAATTATGTTACTGAGAGCAAGCAGACCATAACAGAGAAGTCATCCGACATCAAATGTGGTGTTGAGGTTGATATCGAGGTGCCTGTTGTGAGCGAAGAGATGCAAATATGCCATGATTCTGTGAATAATATTATAAATTTCACGCTTGAGAACACTGGAACAGCGACAATTGACGAGATTCAGATAAAGTTCTTTGGGACTTCTGGTTTTGAGGCTATTGACGAGTTGAGCACCAATGGTGTGGCTATCGGAACTTGGGGTACAGGCATGGCTGCAGGCGAGACCCTCAAGTTCAACGCAACTTATGATAGTGGTGCTGTGGGAACGCTTCAGCAGGTCAACATAATCCCGCGTGTCAAGGTCGTAGGCAGGACTGATGAGGCTTACTGCACTGATTCGTCATTGAAGTTCACAGACATAAATGCCTGCACTTGATTGATTTTTATTTTTTTATTTGATTTTTTAAGCATTGAGAGTCA
>DUGW01000100.1 GCA_013331125.1 Candidatus Woesearchaeota archaeon
CGCATGGGTCACGAGGAGTATCTTCTTGCCTTTCTTTATGTTCGGCAGTTCTGTCTTCACCCATCTCTCGAACTCTCCGTCTTTCGCTGAGAATCCTCCTCCTCCCCATCCTACTATGACGACATCTCCTGTATCGACGACTTTCTTGTGTATGAACATCACGTTCTTTGACTTCTCGCACAGCTTTCTTGTGTCATTCTCTCCTTCGTGGTTTCCGTGCACCATCAACACTGTTATCCCTATCTCATCTAGCTCCTGCACCAGCCTGTCATAAGAATCCCCGAATATTGTCAGGTCTCCTGCGCATATGATGTAGTCTACCTTCTCTTTCCTTGCAGTGCTCTTTATCTTCCTGAGCGCGTCCTTGCTTGCATGCATGTCAACGAATGCGAGAACCTTCATGATTCCAACCCATTAGGAAAGCCTTTTTTAAATGTTTTTATAGAGAAACTTTATAAACAAAAACCACAATAATCCCTATATGGCGCAAAAAAGAGGTAAGTATTACCTTGCAGGTCTGAAGGCTGAGCGTAAGCGTGAGCTTGCCAAGCTATTGGCGGATATGGACCATATCCAGGGCCGTCTTGACCAACTTTCTGAGTTCAACCGTCATCCTGATGATATCCTTGAGGGTATCAGGAAGCGTAACAGGCTCCAGTTCAATGCTGAGGAGATGCTCAAGCAGAATCCTGCTCCGATCAACATCCATGAGCCTAATTGGCCTCTTGTCACTGCCATCGCTTTCATCGCTCTCTTGGCAGCCTCAGTGTTTTTCTTCTATCCTCAGATCAGTGTCACTGGTCATGCAGTGGCCGACAACTCTGCGTCTGGCTGGTGGGATGTCTCTGATACCTGGGCCGGATGGAAAGATGCCTGGAAGGATGCCGAGGGTTTCAGTTTCTCTACCACCACCTCGTTCATCATGGTCGGTATCGTCATCATCGGTCTCATAGGTGCCTTCCTTGCCAAGGTTGAGCATAACCACAAGACCCGCCATGACAGATATAAGCATCCTTTGATGCTGGAGAAGGATTGATCACATCACCCTGTAATAATCCTCCAGCACTATCTTGTCGAGTTCTCCCAGGTCCCGCACAGCGTACAGTTTGCCGTCACCTAGCTCTATCATCTTCTCTGCAAGCTTTCTTCCTTTGTCGTCGAGGTTTATGCCTATCACTGATATTGTGATTCCTGCAGCCCTTGCCACCGCCACTGCCTCGAGCGTCTTCTTCTCAGGCTCATCGCCTTTTGTGGGCAGCGCATCTGTCAGCAGCAGCAGGTGCTTCGTGACATTCATCGCTGGGAACATCTCGACTGCCCGATGTATCGATACTGATATGTCTGTCTCTGCTGCTGCTTTCACTCTTGTTATGGCATTCAACAGCCTGGAGAAATCGTCAGTAGGTTCTACCAGTCTCTCGACCTCTGTGCCGAACACCACCAGTCCTACCTTGTCCTTCCTCTTTATTGCCTTGTATGCAAGTGCCACTCCTGCCTTTTTGCACATGCCTATCTTGTCTCCTTTCATCGAGCCTGAGGAATCCAGCCCGTAGATTATGTACACCTCTCCCTTGCTGCCCCGTTCATATGTCTTCAGGTCTCCTGCGTCTATTGAATCGTGTCCTCGTCGTATCGCTGTCTTTGCGCTCATCTTGAGTGCTATGTCCCTGTACCTGTCTCCTTTCCTGTAGTTCCGCACTTCGAGTTTGTCTCCATAGACTGAGGATCTCTTGTGCACCCTTTCTCCCTGCATCCCTTTGGGGATGATATTGTCCAGCTCCTGCATGTACAGCACGACAGATGCCAGCTCTATCCCACGCTCAGTCAGCAGTCCTTGTTTGTCGATGAGTCCTTTGCCTTTCATCTTCTCTGCTTTCTCTTCTATCTTCTTCTTCAGCTCTCGTTGGAACTCTGGTATCCCTATGTTCTTCTCTACATAGTCTGGATTGTAACCGCTTACTGCCCTTATCAGCGCGTCTCCCATCAGCGACCGTGTCATCGTGTAGTTCTTCACCATCCTTTCGAACATCAGGTCTGGTGTGAATGCTCCCATCCCCCTGTTTATGCTCTGCTGTATTATGTTTCCTTCTTCTATCGTCTCTGAGTCGTTCTCCATCACTGACCTCATGAGTTTCTGGTCCATGTTGTCGATCTTCAGACTTCCGTCTAGCTCTTCTATCGTCGAGAATTCCTTGACCTCGGTCTTGCCCTGCTCTTCTTCTCCTTTCAGTTCTGTCTCGGTACTAGGGGACTTCACCGGCCTCTTTTGCCAGCCCTTGTTTCTCTACGAACTCTGCTATCTTCTGTTTCAGGAAGTTCTGCGGTGATTGCAGGTATTCTGCTGATGGTTTTAGTTTTATCCTGTGGCTCAATACGCTGACCAGCACTTTCTGTACGTCTTCCCATGACACTTTGTCCTTCCCTTTGAGCATTGCCTGTGTCTGTGACCTTTCGTACAGTCCTATCGTCGCCCTGACTGATGGCAGTCTTTCGAGTTTGTCCACGTCCCTCAGCTCCCTTACGAACATGACTATCTGTCTCCTCACGTCTGGCGGGACTGTTATCAGTTTCTGTGCCACTGTGTCTGCTATCTGCTCTTCGTATTCCTGTGTCTCTGGGTATTCCATGTATGCTACGTCGAACCTGTCCATGAGCACTGTCGAGACTGTCTCTGTCGAGCTGTCTTCTGGGTTCATCGTGGCCATGAATATGAAGTTTGCCTCGAAATCCACGTTATAGCTTCCTATCGTGACTACCCTTTCCTGCAGTGCCTGCAATAGTGCGTTCTGCAGCTTCTCGCCGCATCTGTTGAGCTCGTCGAAGAACA
>DUGW01000128.1 GCA_013331125.1 Candidatus Woesearchaeota archaeon
TGGAGAAGATGGCACTCATGCCAGCATCGACGATACAACTGCTAGGAGCAGAGAAAGCACTGTTCAGGCACATGACGACAGGAGCCAAACCTCCGAAGTTCGGAGTCATAATAAACCATCCACTAGTCACAAAGGCAAAGAAGCCAGACAAGGGAAAAGTGGCCAGGACAATGGCAGACAAGATAAGCCTCGCAGCAAAGATAGATTTCTTCAAAGGGGAATTCAAAGGAGACGACCTCAGGAAAGAACTCGAGGAAAGGTTCAAGTGAATATATGCCCGAGTGAAGAATAATCAGGAGACATCAAAGTGAAGATGAACATAACACCGCACAGGTTCAAGGGAGTGTACGTGGCAAGGAAGGGAAAGAAAGAGATATTCCTGACAAAGAGCCTGGCACCAGGAAAGGACGTGTACGGAGAGGAAAGGTACAAGGAAGGAGGGGCTGAGTACAGGGAATGGTCCATCCTCAGGTCAAAACTAGGCGCAGCACTAGCCAAGAACATATCACAACTGGGAATATGGCCAGGGAACAAGATACTATACCTGGGAGCAAGCACAGGGACCACAGTGTCACACGTCTCAGATGTCGTCGGAAAAGAAGGATTCGTGTTCGCAGTCGACTTCGCACCACGAACGACAAGGGAACTGGTGTTCCTATGCGAAGAGAGGAGGAACATAGCACCGATAATAGAGGACGCGTTCCACCCAGAAAGATACGCAGCGAACGTGTGCATGGTAGACACAGTGTTCCAGGACATCGCACAGAGGAACCAGGCAGAGATATTCCTGAAGAACTGCGAGATGTTCCTGAAGAAAGGAGGGTTCGGCATACTCGCAGTCAAGGCAAGATCAGTAGACATCACAAAGAACCCAAGACAGGTGTTCCAGGAAGTGAGGGTGCTGCTTGAGAAGAAGATGCTGATCTCAGAATACAAAGAGCTCGCACCATTCGAGAAAGACCACTGCATATTCGTATGCAAGAAGATAGAACCTAACCAGAAAGAGGCAGGCAGGCAAGAGATACGCCAGCAAGAACCAAGCCAGCATCAAGGTCATAAAAGTCATGCAAACAAATCAAGAGAGTTCAGGCCGCAAGGACGCGGACCACAAGGAAACAGGTCAGAGGGATTCAGGCCGCAAGGACGCAAGCCCCAAGGCGACAGGGGGAAGCCATTCAAGCCGTTCAAAAAAAGATAGCCAAACAGGCAGACAGGTGGATAGATGCAGATAGGATCAATGAACAATCCAAGAGAAGACATATGCAAAGAGATAGAATGGATAGCGAAGAACGGATTTGACTTCATCGACTGCACACTCGAACCGACAGCAAGCCAGTACAACCAGATAAACATAACAAACACAAAGAAACTACTCCTGAAACACAAGCTGGGCATCGTCGGGCACATAGGAGACTGGGCACTGCCGAAGTATTCTGACTATGAATCATTGAGGAAGGCATCCGAGAAGGAGATACTGAACGCGATGACCGCCCTGCACTCACTGGGGGCAAAGGTAATCACGATACACGCGCCAGAGTTCCACAAAAGGAACTTCGACAAGACATACCAGCGGGCGACAGCACTCATAAAGACACTGCTGAGGCACGCCAGGAAACTGGGGGTCAGGCTCGTGCTCGAGAACACAGACTCCTGTGAAAGACACATATTGCAGATGCTCCACAGGCTGCTCAAGGACAACCCGACACTCGGGCTGCACATAGATGTCGGGCATGCAAATATCGGAGTCAAGCAGAACATCACGCCGCAGCTGCTGAAAAGATACGGCAAAAGGGTGATGAGATACCACCTGTCAGACAACAGCGGAAGGCATGATGAGCACCTGGCGCTCGGGAAAGGAAAGATAAACTGGCCGAAAATAATAAAAGATATAAAGAGAAACGGTTATGACGGGACAATCACTGTCGAGACATTCAGGTCAGGAAGACAGGGCACCATAAACTCCATGAAGACACTGAGAAAACTATGGATGGGAAGCAGATGAGACTATTCAACACACTCACAAGACAGAAAGAGGATTTCGAACCGAGGGAACCGGGGAAGGTCGGGCTATACTGCTGCGGACCGACAGTATACCATTACGCACACATAGGCAACCTCAGGACATACATATTCGAAGACGTGCTCAAGAGGGTCCTTCTATATGACGGTTACGAAGTCAAGCATATAATGAACATAACAGACGTAGGACATCTGACATCAGACTCCGACGAGGGAGAGGACAAGATGCTCAAAGGAGCAAAGAGGGAAGGCAAGACCGTGTGGGAGATAGCAGAATTCTATGAAGAGGCATTCTTCGACGATTTCCATGCTCTGGGACTGCTGGACCCAGACGAAAGATGCAGGGCGACAGCACACATAAACGAGATGATAGAGCTGGTAAAGCGGATAGAAGCCAACGGCCACACATATATCGTAGACGGAAACGTATATTTCGACATATCAAAGTTCGAGCATTACCCTGAACTGGCAAAACTGAAATTAGAAGGCCAGGAAGCAGGAGCAAGGGTAGATGTCGATGAGTCAAAAAGGAACAAACAGGACTTCGTGCTATGGTTCACAAGGAGCAAATTCGGCGACCAGGAGATGCAATGGGACAGCCCATGGGGAAGAGGATTCCCAGGATGGCATATCGAATGCTCAGCGATGAGCATAAAATACCTGGGAGAACAGTTCGACATACACTGCGGAGGGACAGACCACATACCGATACACCACACGAACGAGATAGCACAGTCAGAAGCAGCCACAGGGAAACACCCGTGGGTGAAATACTGGGTGCACGGAGAGTTCCTCGTCGTGGATTCAGGAAAGATGGCAAAATCAGGAGACAACTTCCTCACACTCAACACGCTTGTCGAAAAGGGATTCGATCCCCTGGTATACAAGTACTTCTGCTACACCGCACACTACAGGCAGCAGCTCAAGTTCAACTGGGAAGGGATGGAGAGTGCAAGGAACACATTCAACAGGCTCAAAGAGAAGGTTCTCTCACTTAAAGAGGAGCTATCATCATGGAAAGACCCGGACGTGAAAGGACATGACTACCATGTGCAGTTCGTAGATGCAATCAATGATGACCTCAACATACCTAATGCGCTGGCAGTGATGTGGAGCGTACTGAGGGATGAGGAGCTAGGCAACAAGGAGAAACTGCCACTGCTGATGGAATTCGACAAGGTGCTTGGATTAGGATTCGAGAGCTGGGAGCGCGAAAAGGTCGAGGCATCGGAAGACGTGATGCAGATGCTCGATGAGAGAGAGAAGGCACGAGAGGCAAAAGACTGGGCAAAGGCAGACGAACTCAGGGACAGGATAAAAGAGAGAGGGTTCGTGATAAAAGACTCTCCAGAAGGGCCGAAACTCGAAAGGGCATGAGCGAGAGGCTTTTCATTTAAACCTTTTAAACACAGATTTCTGAGGTAAGCAAACTCACCACCCGAATATTAATACGTATCTGCCACGTATCTATCCACATAGTATCTATATCAATCTAAAATAAACAGTGTTGAGGTGGTAGCATGGCGACTGATCCTATAGCAAGAGCTCTCAAGCTCAGAGAGACACTCCTCCCGGAAAATGAAGTGATGGTGGTAGATTTCTCAGGGACATTACAGGGAAAAGACACATCAAGAGTGATAGACCTGATGCCGGACATAAGCAACGGAAGATACGTATTCAGGGCAAAAGTGAACGTGAAAGAGATAGACCCCCTGGCGTCGGCTACATATGGAAAGACATTCCACGATACGGCAAGGATGGACGACGAAGCCATCGAGGAAGTCATCAGAAGGGCAGAGTTCGACTTCCCGCTGTGGTACAAGCACATGCCCGGATTCCAGATGCGCAATGCTGTAGATTACAACATACCATTCCTGATGCAGGTGGCAGGATGCAACTTCCACGACGGAAGCGAGACAGGAGGATGCTGGTACTGCTTCGTAGATGACACAAGCAATGACGGAAGGCCAGGCACAGGGAAATCGATGCTCACAGTGGAGGATGCAGTAAGCAGCATGCAGAAGGCAAGAGAGAAGGTCAAGGCAGCATACGCAGAGAAAGGACATCACATGGACCTCAAGGTGTTCAGGGTGAGCGGAGGAGAGCCGACGATAGCACTCGACTGGGTATTGGCACTCTGGAGACATATCGGCGAGAGAGGACTGCCGCTGGTAGGACAGCTAGACAGCAACCTGTCAACAGCAGCAGTGGTCGAGAGGTTCGAAAGGGATGGGATATACGAACTACATACTCTCGAGAAGCTCGCAGAGTTCCCGGNNGTGAGCGACGACAACCTGGAATCGAATGTCCAGTCGATGACGACGATGGAGGCACAGATGCATTCACTCAAGAAGTTCCTGGGAGCAGGATTCGACATCTACCCACAGATGTACAACCCAGACCCTGAAGTGCTGATGCATTATCTTGCAGGACTCGATGACCAGATCCCCCGCGTGACGATGAGGGTGCACGTAGGGCCGCTGCATGTGTACGGGCCGACAAAGGCAAGGCTGACAGCGTACTGGAACAGGCTGCACGGCAACGGAGGAAAAGGATGCGCGCCAGCAGGTAAGAAGATGCAGGCGATGGCAGAACAGAGCAAGGATGTCGATGAGTTCCTAACAAAAGTGCAGGCATGGTGGGATGACAATTACCGACGAGGAGGAGAGATAATAGATGACTACCTCAGACAGAGACATGGAGTGGGGTATAAAGATGTCACGAGGAGCGATGTGCCCCTGGTGTTGCCTAAGTAGCGTGAACGCGGAAAGAACAACCAAATATTTTATCCTTCTTTCTCTTCCAAAAGCTCAATACCTATCTTGACTTCAGAATTCTCGATTGCCATGTCAGCATTGCCGAAGATAAGCTCAGTGGCACGGGTGACTGCCTTGAGGTCGCCCTGCAGAGACTCAAAGACAGCCTTCTCCTCATCACTGCACTGGATGGTGAGCCTGATGTCCTTCTTGAGAGAGACCTGCTTCTCAGACTTGAACCTGCGGACGGCAGTGATGACCTTCACGACGAGATCACCATGTATCTCGGCCTGCTCATTCAGCAGATGCTCATGCGCCTCAGGCCAAGGACTGTTGTGGATAGACTTAAAGCCTTCCTTCTCAGCAAAGTAGAGCTGATAGCCAGCCTCTGTTATGTGAGGAAGGATCGGCGCGAACAGCTTAAGCACTGTAAGGAATGAATGGTAGAGTGTGAACTGGGCAGCGACCTTCTGCTCCTCGCCCCTGGTCTCAGGATTGTATATCCTATCCTTGGCGATCTCGAGATAGTTGTCACAAAGCACCTGCCAGAAGAATATCTCAGTGGCGGCCAAAGCCTTGCTGTAATGGAACTGGTCAAGCTCTTCAGTCGTCTTCCTGACAAGGTCCTGCAGCTTGCTAAGTATCCACCTGTCAAAAGGACGGAACTGGACATCCTCCAGCTTCGTCGAGGTGTCGAAACCCTCGAGGTTCATGATTGCGAACTTGGTGGCGTTCCATATCTTAGTCACGGTCTTCTTGCCGGCGACAAGCTCCTTCTCCTGGAAGTTAAGGTCATCACCGAGCTTAGAACCGCCTGCAAGATACCTCAAAGCATCAGCAGAGTACTTCTTTATCATCTCCTGAGGCTCGATGACATTACCCTTGGACTTAGACATCTTCTTACCCTGAGGATCAAGCATCCAACCATTGATGAAGACATCATCCCAGGGCTTCATATCATAATGGAGCTTGGACTTCACGACAGTGTTGAACAGCCAAAAAGAGATTATGTCATGACCCTGAGGCCTGAGAGACATAGGATTATTCTTCAGTTCATCATACACAGGAGTTCCCTTGAAGAGCTCCTTGACAATCGTCGGAGTGAGGGAGGATGTGGCCCAGGTATTGATTATGTCAGACTCGCCCTCAAACTCAGTGTGGCCGCATTTCGGACACTTGTCGACGGGAGGCTTGTCCTCCATAGGATCGAGAGGAAGGTCCTCTTCACGTGCAAGGATCACCTCGTCACACTTCTTGCAGTACCATACAGGGAAAGGGATGCCGAAATATATCTGCCTGCTGATGCACCAATCCCACTGAAGGCCCTGGACCCAGTTATCATAACGGTTCTTCATATGGGTCGGGTGCCAGTTGAACTCATCGCCCCAGCGGAGCATATTATCCTTGAGGTCAAGATACTTGATGAACCACTGCTTGGAATGGACAAACTCTATAGGTGTGCCGCAGCGCTCGTGAACATTGACAGGATGACGGATAGGCTTCTGGTTCAGGAGAAGACCTTTCTCCTTCATGTCGGCGATGATTGCCTTCCTGGCCTCCTCGATCTTCATACCTTCATACTTACCGGCGAGAGCAGTCAGGCGGCCACTCCTGTCAATCGCCTCCTTGATAGGAAGATTATGCGCCTTCTGCCATTCACAGTCAGTGCTGTCACCAAAAGTACAGCACATGACGATACCAGTACCTTTCTCAGGGTCGGCCCTGGCGTCAGGAAGAAGAGGAACCTCAAAACCGAACAGTGGTACCTTCGCCTGCTTGCCTTCAAGATGACTATATCTCTTGTCGTCCGGATGGAAAAAGACAGCGACACACGCAGGCAGAAGCTCAGGCCTGGTCGTGGCGATTATGAGATCCTTGCCGTCTGCCTTGAAGACAATATCATTGAAGAAAGAATCAAGCTCCTTGTCCTCACACTCGACCTGTGATATCGCAGTGCCGCAATGAGGACAGTACATGGCAGGAGCCTCGGTCCTGTACTCGCGGCCGTCCTTGTAGAGATCAAGGAAGGATTTCTGGGATATCTTCCTGCAATGAGGATCGATAGTTGAATATGTGACCTTGTAATCGCAGCTGATACCGAGGCGCTTCCAATCATTTATGTATGATGGCTTGAGCTCCTTGTCAAGGGTCTCGTGACAGAGCCTGCGGAACTCCTTGCGTCCCATCTTCAGAGCACTCACCTTCTTGATCTTCTGGATCAATGTCTGGGTAGGAAGACCATTGTCATCAGTGCCCAAAGGCTGGAGAACATTGAAACCGCGCATCCTCTTGTAGCGGGCGATGAAATCCTGCTGGGAATTGCCGAAAGCGTGACCCATATGCATCTTGCCAGAGACTGTAGGCGGAGGGGTGTCTATAGAGAACAGAGGCTTCTTGGAGTTAACATCAAAGGAGTTGATGCCTTCCTCTTCCCAGAACTTCTGGAGCCTGAGCTCCGCAACCTGAGGGTCATACTTCTGCGGTAATTCGGTCTTTTCCATGCGATTTGTGGGTTTACAGGGATTATTTAAAAATTTGGTTTTTAACTGACTCTCTTGATACTCTCTTGATATAAAGACCCGTTTGGTTTTTACTTACATTGTAAGTATCAGTGGTGTGGGTTTTTTACTTACATTGTAAGTATATTGTCTTTGCTGGTCTTTACTTACATTGTAGGTATGGGGTGTCTGGGGCAGCAGGGCAAAATTATTAAGGGGCGCGTGGTTTTAGGGCAAAGATGGCAGAGAAAGAGAAACCATGGGTGGCAAAACACAGCCCTAAAAAGCTGAAAGACGTGCAGGGACAGGACAAGGCAGTCGCACTTCTTAAGGAGTTCGTTGTAGGATTCAAGAAAAAGAAGAAGAAGGCAGTCATATTGCACGGACCACCAGGATCAGGAAAGACATGCGCAGCGCATGCATTAGGAAAGGAATGCGGGTACGAAGTCATAGAAGTCAATGCATCAGACTCAAGGAACGCAGACCAGATATCAAGCGTTATAGGAGAGGCATCAAGACAGATGTCTCTGTTCTTCCCCAAAGGAAAGATAATACTCGTAGATGAGATAGACGGAGTGTCAGGACAGCAGGACAGGGGGGGAGTGCCAGAGCTGGCGAAGATAATGGAAGAGACAAAGTTCCCAATGGTGCTGACAGCAAACGACCCATTCGACAAGAAATTCACGTCACTAAGGAAGAACGCAGAGATGATAGAGTTCGAGATACCATCATTCACAGACGTGTTCGCGATACTCAAAAGGGTAGCAGACGCAGAAGGGCTCGACTATGACGAGGACGCGCTCAAGATGCTGGCACGAAGGGCAGGAGGAGACGTGAGGGCAGGCATCAACGACCTGCAGATGCTCATATCAGGACAGAAAAAACTGAAGAGGGAAGACCTGGACTCTCTCGACGACAGGGAAAGAACAGAAGAGATAACCACAGCACTCACAAAAGTATTCAAGACGACAGACCCGATAATAGCAAAGGCAAGCTTCCAATCAGTGGAAGAGGACCTGAAGGAATGCGCATTATGGGTGGACCATAATCTCCCCAAGGAGTATGAGAAACCAGCAGACCTGGCAAGGGCATATGACTATGTATCAAAAGCAGACATAATGAACAGGAGGATAATGAGGTGGCAGCACTGGAGATTCCTCGCATATGTCAACGACTACCTGTCAGCAGGAGTGGCGGTGTCAAAGGATGAGAAATACAAGAAGATGGTAGAGTATGAAAGGACACAGAGACTGCTGACCATCTGGATGGCCAATCGCAAGTATCAGAAACGCCTGGCGATAGCAGAGAAGATA
>DUGW01000106.1 GCA_013331125.1 Candidatus Woesearchaeota archaeon
ATATATTTTTGATGGTCTAATATTTAAATCTTTGTACTCTTTGCCTTTATGAGCGTGATGGTTGGCCGGTGATCCGGTATCCTGGGTGTGCTGCGTGTGGCCTGTGTTTGATCCTTCTGCAGCCCTGTCGCTTGACCTTATGCCGGATTTTTTTATCCTCATCTTTTTTCTCGACGGAAATTTGATGAAAATAGAAGAAGTAGGTGGTTGGGAAGGGTTGTCTTGTTGGGGGGGGGTTTACAAGAAGATACCCAACCACACTTCGTCCTCTTTGGAGACCACGGCAAGGTCTTCAATGAAATTGATCTTTTCCTAACCTCTTACATGTCTGTCTGAAATTATTTGGTATATATCTTTTTTTGTATGAATACCGATTGGTATACTCATATATAAATCTTTCTTTTTTATTTATTTAGCCTTTTTACAATTCTGACTATATTCCATTTGGTATAAATATTTTTTGGCAGTTTTTTGAGAATTGCTGCTGGAAGCACAACATTTAAATACGCAAAAGCTTCGGGTCAGTGGATATTGTAGCCATAGCAGTCAGGATGTGACCATGTCAAGAGAATGTGGTTGAATGGCTGGTGGTATGATATCGGTACTGAGGTGTCGCTGATAGACAAAAAAGGTGCAGCTACGACCTGGATAGTCATAGTGGTATGTGTAGTGCTACTTCTAGTGATGCTCTTCATAGGTATATCATTGACAGGCGGATGCGGGAGAGGATCATTCGCATGCACGCGCGGATGCACATCCTTCTTCGGAGGCACGCCTGGAGTGCCGCAGCCAAAACCAGGACCAGAACCTAATGTGGAAGAGAACTTCTGCGAACTGCAAGGCACGTTCCAATACAATACTGATAAGATAGTCAACACCGGAGACCTCCTGAGTTATCTCCAGAAGATCGACCAGCTGGCGCAGAAGCAGAGCAAGAAGATAAAGCTCAACATGTACGGCTTCGCAAGCATAGACGGTGAAGGGAAGTTCAACATAGGACTGGCAAGCAGAAGGGCTAAGATGATCAGGGCGGCCATTGTGCAGGCACAGGCAGCAGGCCTGATAAAGAATATAGATATAGGGCAGGTCAAAGGCTATGGCACGACAGAGGTCTGGGGCGTAGTTGACAGGAACGCATACAAGGCAGCAAAGAGCCAGGGATCAAATGCGTGGCAGCAGTTCGCAGCGAGCAATGCACAGCTCCAGGCAAACAGACGCTATATAATATCCACAAGGACAATACCCAATCCGCAATGAGGCACAAAGTTCGCAGCCAACCTTGCAGGAGCAGGGGCATCAAGATACGGAACGACATGCGGAGATGCGCCGCCTTCGAAGACGTGCGGAAACGCAGTGCTGGATTCAGGAGAGGAATGCGACCCTAAAGCCACACCGACAGGATGCAAAGGTGATGGCGCGGTCTGTACATCTGCATGCAAATGCGAACAAGGCATCAAGCCAATAGCTCTTGACTCGAATATAAAATGGTGTGACTGCCCATTAGGCTTTGTCTATATTTTCTGGAAACCATGCAACAGTTTCGCAGACAACAAGGTCCTATTATTCATATTCTGCTGGTTATTGCCATTGCTTCTGCTGTTAGGACTATTACTATTATTACTCTCTCTGTTCCGAAGAAGACCCAGGCCAGTTACATCAGCACCAAGCATATTCCCGCTGGTCATGGAGAAGAGGCAGTTCAGGGAATACCTGCAGCAGGTCATGGACCAGAAACACGAGCTTCTGGAAAGGATAGAACACGGAGCGCCGGCACTGAACCCGAATGTAGAGGGGGCACACCTGCTCAATTCAGTGCATGCGACCATCAATGACGCAAGGACGCCTCCGGAGAACAGGGTTGAGTTCAGCAGACAGCTCAGGACAGTAGGAGAGGCATTGTCAAGAGACAACTGCATGACACTGCAGGAGATAATAGCAGACTCAAGATTCGTCAACAATGAAGCAGGAAGACAGGTGCTGGCAGATTACCTGAGGGCATTCAACCTGCCGAAGACCACGATAAGCCTCATAGTCCACCTGTTCCAGGGATACAGAGACGCACACGGGACGCACACAGCAAACTTCGACAACAACATCGCAGTGATAATGAATCAGTTGGCAGCGACAAGGTCAGAGATGCACATACTGCACGAGGTATTCGTGCTGGAAGAGCAGCTGCTGGACAGACTGAAAGGTTTCATGGCAAGGGACAGGACTGAATCATACGCAATAGTGGAACACCTGAGACATATGGAACCGCGGAGAAGACTGAGAAACTTCTTCAGGGCAAGATGGGAGGTAGACCNNGCATAGTCAGGAGCTGTCAACTGCAGGAGGCGCAGTCGCAGAGGTCCACAAGACACCAAGGCATGATGCCACACCAGAATCAAGCAGGGAATACCTGGCACAGAACGTGCTCGCACCAGCAGCCACAGTCAATGACCTATGCGTACAGCTAAGGACGATAATAGCAAGGATGCTGAGGAACTATGCAGACAGGCACCATGAGATGGAAGACCATGAACTCACAGACCTCATGGGAAATCCAGACCCTGCGCATCCGACACCAGGACTGTTCGGCAATGAATTCAACATAGCAGCACACCTGATTGAGGCTATCGAACTGCAGGAACAGGGAGTGAGGCAAATACTCGAGGTAAACATTATACTTCCGCCAGGAGTGGATGTCGATCCAGGATTATCGACATTCAACCCAGATGACGAGACAGAATTCATGGCAGAGATAAGAGGAGGACAGCCACCATACAGTCTAGCGTGGATATGGGGAAATCCGGCACCGCCGCTTGCAGTACTGCATGAAGAGCTGCATATAAATCCGCCAGTCGTTCGTCAGGAGCACGGGATAGACATAAGACAGGTAAGGCTCAGGAGAAGGATATCAGACAACATACCAGAACCGAACGGAAACCCAGACAACCCGCTCGACCCAATCTATAATGAAAGGAACGACCCAGAACTCTACGGATTATCTATAGGGGTCCAGGACAGCGCAGGGCAGTTTGTGGATTTCCACGTCAACATCAAGGTCATAGCACACAAGAAAAAAGGTGTAATAGAAGGTACAGTCGTAGATGACGACCATCCAGACATTCGAATAAAAGATGCAGAGGTAGAGGTCGTGGACCAGCATGGGAACAGGGTCGCAGGTCCGGTCAATTCAGGAGACGTGGTGAACGAAGGACATTTCGTGATAAAAGAAGTGCCGTTGAACACGCCGGTAGAAGTCAGGGCTTCGCATGGACACAGCCATGGCACGCACAGGTCAGCACCTAACGGCAGCGACGGTGAGGGAGGCACAGAACTGATTGAGTTGACAGATACTGCATACTACAGGAGAGATGTGGTCGTACCGATAAAAGAGACGATCATCGTAGACCATGCCTGGACAGTAGAAGGTCATGTAGTCGATGAAGAAGGAGACGAGGTAGAAGGAGCACAGGTCAATGTTGCAGGCAACATCGTCACATCATCAGGCGATCCAGACAAAGGACATTTCAGATACACAAGCCCGATAGGCACTCCAGTACCACCACCATTCGAGGTCACCGCGACAGCGAAGGGACTCGCAGATGGTTCACACACACATCCGCCGAGAGGAAGTGACGGGGTCGGAGGGATGGACCTCATCCAGCTCACAGGGCCTAGCGAGCACAGGACAGGCGTAGTCGTGCAGATGCATGAAGAAGGAAAGAAGAAAGGAAAGATAGAGGGAGATGTCGTCGCTGAGATTGAAGGCAGGCTTGTCAGGATCGCAATGGCCGGAGTCGTCGCTGTGACTGATGATGGCAGTGAGGCCTGTCCAGCAGTGTATTCAGACCAGAACGGTCACTTCGTTCTTAGGAATGTGCCTTCAGGTGTCGCTCTGAAAGTCATCGGCACTCATGAGGAATATCATGATGGCAGCCATATGGACCCTCCTCATGGAAGCGACGGGACAGCTCCAGACAGCAGACAGAAGATAGTGCTCACTAAACACGAACTTCACAGGACAAATGTGGTTGTGCAGTTAGTCACTAAGGAAGGAGAGAAGAAGAAAGGGATCATAGAAGGAGATGTTGTAGCTGAGATCAATGGAGCGATTGTGCATATCGCAGAGGCAGGCGTGGTTGCGGTTGATGATACCGGAATAGAGGTCTGCCCAGCAGTGTATTCAGACCAGAACG
>DUGW01000168.1 GCA_013331125.1 Candidatus Woesearchaeota archaeon
TCCTGGCCATGCTATGAAGTTCACATTGCTTGAGTTCACTGGCACAGAGACTCCTGCTGAGCTTGCAGAGAAGCTGAATGAGAACGAACGAAGAAGAAACAGCATCCTCGGAAAAGCCCTAGAGTCACTAGACTCTGGAGAAGGTAAGATCATGGCATTGGTGACACTGCAATAAGAATACGATGACTGAATGATAAGAGGTAACAAAATCAAACCAAAACACATTATCGCAATGATTGCATTGTTCATCATGATAGCGTCAGCTGCGACAGTGAGTTCCCAGTCCAACCTGAACTGCTCTGTGTTCAACCGTTCTGAGGTTCCTGTTGATTTTGTGCCTTTGATAAATTTGTATCAGGAGAACAATTCTCATGCAGAGTATGGCAACCTTTCGAACTACAATTACACAGTGGCGTGCAAGTCAGACCTAACAACATTAGGTTATGGCTGCAGCAACAACTACATCGATATTGTCCAGCTTTACAACTACACAAATGCGCATGTATCTGTAGACAATTACTACTCTAGGTCTGTATGCTTGAACACATCAGATAGTTCTTTGCTCTGGCAGGTATACATCTCGACAGTGGGTAACACGCCTGCAGATTATGAGTGTGTCTTCTCCATATTCAACTACTCGAACAGCCATGTCTACACGTGTAATAATACAAATGCATCATATAATGTCAACATAGGGCTGGCGACTGCTCCGTCAGGTTCTATTGTTATCTACGGCCCGAACGGCACAGAGCTGACAGGCACAAGGAATGTGCATCTCAACCTTACATTTTCAGACAGTCAAGGCGTCGCGTCCTGCAGGTGGGCTAATGACGCAGAATCCAATCTGAATGCATCCCCTTGGGAGAACTGCACGACCATAAAGGAGTGGATACTCAGCGAGGGAGAGGGGAACAAGACAGTCTATTATGAGATAAAGAACATATTAAACATTACGTCTGTATTCAATGACTCTATAATATACAGATTCACCCAGGACTACACTCCACCATCACCACCAGTTATATACGACGGCCTCGAAGGAGATGACATCGATTGGTGGAATTCTAACACCACACTCAATGCGCATTGGTTTAATGCTTCTGATGACATATCAGACACATTATACTACCGCTACCGCATACTTGAGAACGGCTCTTGCTACAACAATGATTGCAACTTCACCAACATAGACACCCAGATGCAGGTGTCTGTCTCAGGACTGACATTGAGGGAGAACTCGATATATTCCTTTGAGGTTGAGGTGTACAATGCATTCAACTTCAGCTCAAGCGCAATCTCAAACGGTACAAATATTGACATAACGCCCCCAGATACCCCTGTAATAAACAGCTCATCACATCCAGACCAAAACATGACCTATGCAATAGCCAATGCAGAGTTCAACTGGACAGCAGAAGATATACTAAGCAATGGAAACATGAGTGGGATTGAAGGGTACTCATTCATCCTTGACTCTTATCCAGGCACAGCGCCCGACAATATTTTGGAGAACCGCGAATGGGAGACACTATCAACACTGACCAACAATGGATACGGCCAGTTGCTGAGAGGTAATGGCTCTGTCTCATCACCGCACACATATGCTGTGTTCAAGCAGCTGCACACCAACCTTACAGAGAATGATTCAATAAGTGTAAGGGTAGACTTAGCAGAACTATCTTCCGACTACGACGACCTTATGGGTGTTGAGGTCTATCTGATGAAAAACACAGAAGGTGCTTCAATCACAGGATTCTCGCATGAGGGTGATGCTATCTCAAACATAAATAATGTAAGCCAAGACATAAGATACGCTGCAGACATGACATTAGCAACAACCTACCAGTTCAATTTGACAGTCAACGAGACAGTGGATGACAACACAGATGATATTTACATCGTTGTCTCAGGCATCACAGGAGACAATGACAATCGCAATAACCTCTCGATTGCAGGATCAACCACAATAGACACATCAATCTCGAGTTTCTTGTGCGACAATGAGGATACGTGCACTAACGTGAATGATTCAGTGAACTACGCAATTGAGGTCAAGCGCCAGGAGTCAGGAGATGATCATTCCACCAACTACTACTCATTAGGTGACGGAACTTATTATTTCCATGTCAAGGCAAAGGATGTTGCAGGCAATTGGGGAGAGACAGAGCATTACACAATAAACATCGCAACAGGAGGTGTGAGTGTAGCGATATCATCTCCTGCAGACGGGCAGATATTCCTGACAGACACAGATGAGACCAACATCAGTGTAAAGGCATTGGTCAGCGGAAACGCCTCAACCTACATAGTCGCGCTCCACCCTGACGGATCAAACCACACATCACCCGAACAGGTCTTCAGCACTACAAAAATATTTGATGACATAAGGTTAGAGATTGGGACAAATCAGATCTATGCTGTGGCCACCAATGCTGCTGGTGTCACAACAACATCGTCCAGTGTTTATGTCATAGTCGCAAGGGAAGAAACGCCCATAACTAACAGGACATTGAGGGTCTCTTACTCTGCTGCAGCTGCTCTGGACACCCACATATGCGGTGCAGATGAGGGTAGTGCGATGATTGGCATGGCTACAGAGAATGATGCAGCTCCTTGCGGAGGCACAAGTATCAGCGCAGACACCAGCATGTACACGATAAAGATCTTCGCTACAAGACCTGACATGGATGTATCAGATGTTGAGGATGAGCTTGATGATGATGACTTCCTTGACCAGCGCATACCATCTTTCGGTTATGGTGGTGATGGTGATCGTTTCATTGTGCAGAATGAGCTTAGGTATGATGATGTATACATAGCAGGCACTGAAAGGCTTGCGCCAGGCAAGTACACCCTCTACATAAACCATCATGGTGTGACCCCTGATGGCAGGGTGAATCTTTCGATAACAATAGGTTAAGATAAAATGATAAACGAAAAAATCAAACACAACAGAAAAGCCCAGTTCTACATCTTCACCGCAATAATCCTGATTGCATACTCTATGCTGTTATTACAGTCTTTCAGTGTTGTTCCTGAGTCTTCTAAGACATTCAGGAACATCTATGAAAACTTCAAATTCGAAAGCTCTGCTGCGATAAACAATGCGCTTTTCGAACAGGCAGATGTCAATGATGAATACGAAAGGTTCCTTGACCGCTTCATTTCCTACTCTAAGATGAAGAAAACGAACATCGAGGTCTTTTCGATGCTTGAGACCGGTGACAGGGTCTATTTTTCGAACAAGATGAACACTGAGGTCAGGATAATAAACATCAATGAGACCATCTCTCCTGGAAGCAGCACGTATTTCCTGCGTTCAGACCTCTCAGAAGCGGTTTTAGAGGTCCGAGATGACGTTTTTCATGAAAACATTTATAAATTCACAATCTCTGATGAAGGGACAGATGCAAAAGCAGTGTTGAGGCTTAGGAAAGGGACAAAAAGCGAGATTTTTGTCCAGGATTAGTTGAGGCATCATGGCAAAAAAGAGTGAAAAGAAGGTACATATCCTTAAGCAGAAGAAGGCAGTTTCACCCTGGATTTCATGGGTTCTGCTTATGGCGTTTGCAGTGGTTCTAAGCGCATTCATGTACAATTTCATGGTTTCTTACACAAAAGATTCAACAGAGGATATGAAGAAGATAGTTTACAATACAGACGAGTGCCGTCTGGTGTCTATAAACATAGAATCAGCGTGTATGACAGCACAAGCTTTAAATATCACGCTACAAAATAGGAACTATATAAGGATAGATGAGATGGATTTCAGGTTTTATAGCGGAAGG
>DUGW01000188.1 GCA_013331125.1 Candidatus Woesearchaeota archaeon
CCTTTCAAGGTCACCAGCTTTCTGTACATGACAACACCATTTGTAAGGTACGTGATCGTGGCAAATGCTGAAGATGATCCTGAAGCAACCAGGATATTCAATTGGCTTCCTGCGAAGCTGAACAAGGTCATGATCACAACCGCACAATACGGTGCACTAAGGGATGAAGGGGACAAGTATGTCCGTTTCATATTTGTCAATCCAACCCAATCATCTTTCAACGTACCGTCTGGCTTGGACAATGTGGATCTTTCAGGACTGAAGGTCGACACTGCAGTACAACCCAATTCAGTACAGTTCCTTGTAAAATCCGATACGGGTCTTATAACATCAGGGCCAGTACACAACTATCTTGAGCCAGAGGTGCTTTTCGGAGCGATATTCTCTGACAAGGCAGAGGATTATGAATGTCTGATGCAAAGGGCTTACTTGAGGATGAACATAGTCGCCAGCATCTATGACGTGAAGCTGGCAGAGATGGCACCTCTGTTTTATGCCACAAACTGCGAGAGCTTTTACATAAATAATGCAGGGACAGAGGCAATCATGGTAGCCACTGCAACATACCCTCCGGATTATGCAGGCATAGGTCTTGCCAAGAGCAAGTTAAAGGAGGACAACGAAAGGTTGCAGCTGTATTCGTGCCCGTTGATATATTGAGTTGATTAAGAACCATAAAATGAAAAGGCCAAGAATTTCGAACATGAAAGCCCAGATAAAGATGNNCAGCGTTCAAGTGTCCAGAGGGAGATATCAGAGGCGTATGAGCTGAGGGCAGTCGAGGTCTCGCAGCTGATATCATTCCTGCCAGAGGTCCAGTGCACAGAGTCAAATGTCGTCAAGGCCAGCTGTTTCGACCTATACAAGATGAGAGCCATGTCAAACGTGTCTACAACTCCAACCGGATTTAACCTTTATGCCCGGGAGTTCGGCACGACGACAATCAAGCTGATAGAGGTATATCCTGGACAAGATGAATGGGTGCTCTATGACAACCCGAAGCCAGATTTTGTGTCTGCGCCCGTTACAAATGTGCCAATCTCGCTTTACGATGCAACAACAGATAAGTATTATTTCGGTGTATTGCAGATAACATCATACAGCTGATAATAACCGGTAATATCAACAATAAAATGAGACAAAGAAGAAACAAGCGATCCCAGATGGAGATAATGGGCCTGATGATTGTAGTCATACTGCTCATAGTCGGCGTGCTTTTTGCCATAAAGTTCGTTGTGCTTAAGAAGCCGCCTCAGGTCAGGCAGGAATTTGTGCGCACACAGATGGCTTCCAATATGGGAATAGCACTTATGTCTTCCACCACAGAGAACTGCAGGGACACAGCGATAAGGGACCTTTTGATAGATTGCGCAGAATGGCCAGAGAACGGAGGGACTATAACCTGCGGTGGTGGCGTCAAGTCTTGTGAATATGTGAACAGTACGATATTCAATATATTCAACAGCACATTGAATGAATGGAAGGTCCGCTATTATTTCACTGCAGGCACTTCCAAGAGCCTTGACCAGCAGCTCATCTATTTCCATAACAGGGACTGCACTGCTGACAGGCCACAGCCAGGCGAGGCAGAGTCATTTTTCCTTCCTACAAGCAGAGGATTGATGACATTGAAGCTGTTTNNACAGTCATTGTAGGCATACCCTTGCTCGCTCTGGGCTATACAATGCTCCACAATGCAGAGGAGTCATACATGGATATGAAATGCCATCTAAGCATAGTCGCAGCTGACAAGGCATCGACAATCAAGAGGGTTTCAGCAGATACATTTGATATGGTCCCGAATCTCGATTGCAAGGCCAAAGAGGTAATACTAGAACCCGATGATGTTAGGAGGACAAGGGGCGGAAGGATAGACGATGACCTTGTAAAGGAAGAAATTGCAGAGGTGATGTATGGCTGCGCAAGGACTGTCGATTTCCCCCATCTCAATCCCTACCAGGGCGCATGGCCTGATAAGGACAAGACATTCTGCATGATATGCTCCACAATAGAGTTTACTGATGATTTTGTGTCCGAGGCAAATGAGCAGGAATATTCATTAGAAAAGTTGAGTTATTGGTTTGCTACAAGGTATCCTGAAGGACAGAAAAGCGGAGAAAGAAAGACNNATATCAGGGGTCAGACCTTCAATAGAAGAGACTCTTAATATGAAGGAACAGAATGATTTTTATGCTCTGCATAATAAATACTATGTTGTCTGGCGTTTTGACAGGGAAGATAAGAAGGCTACAGGGCTTTTGTTCTTCATTCCGGTTGCGGGTCCTGCTTTGGGTGCAGGTACAGTCTTGTTTGGTTTTATTACAGGAGAATATGCTAGTATTGAGGACATAAGGAAAGCAGGGAATGTTGTTGTATCGCAAGGAATATACCTGCTTCCAGAACCTGTGCTCAGTGGAAAGCTGTCAGGGTCTAGTGGAACAAAAGACACCTGCACTGTCTTGGTAAATTAGCATCTAAAATTATCAGAATTTGAATTAAGATGGAGTTTGAAGGTAATTTTCATGTACAAGTCAAAGAAAGGATTTATGGGTTTCACAAACCTTACAATTGTAGTTATATTATCTATGGTAATAATATCTGTATTGATTGTCCTGATGTACAACATATCACAAGGTGCCAAGGAGCAAGCATACCATACAAGGTGCAAGGCATCTGTGCTTGCATATTCCAAGCTGCTCAATATGCCATTCGGAGACAAGGTGGCAGACACAGCAGACATAGAATGCCCAACACAGTTCCTCACAATAGAGAAGGGATCGTCATTGAGCATGAAGCGCGACGTGGCAAACCTTATGTTCCAATGCTGGAACAACTTTGGCGAAGGGGACATCCCCCTTTTCAGCCAGACAGACGACAAGTTCTGTGTTGTGTGATCAGTGTTCCAGTTCGAAGACAAGTCAGCAAAG
>DUGW01000111.1 GCA_013331125.1 Candidatus Woesearchaeota archaeon
GTTTATGTCGACATCGTATTTTCCTTTTGCCAAGCCGACAGCATTGTTGTTCCCTGCTGCGATACCGAATGATCCTTCTGATGAAGGACCTTTGCCCTTTGGTTCGGCCCGGTCCTTTGAATTGACATTGAGTCTTGCCTTAGTGACTCTTGATTTGTCTTTGACCTCGATGACTGCAGGCACAAGCCCACCGTCAGCATCAAGCACCTCGACATTCACCTCGACCTCTTCGGCAATGTCCGCTGAACCTGTCTGCTCCACCACATACTTAATGCTGTCAACATCTATGGTCGTGCCTGATCCTAGCTGGAATATCAGTGTGTATCCTGTGGCATTCACGCCTTCTGGCAGTGCGCATGTGTCTGCGCATACATCTGTGAATGATGCCATGACTGGGCGGTCTATGAAGTCTGCCTCCAGCTCTGCTGTGCCGCTCTGCACAGAATCGAAATGCACATCTCCCTGCTCAAGGTTCTGGTCAAGATATATCACCTGTGCAGTGACTGTGCTGTTGTCTCCTGCTCCGTGCATCCTATAATATAGATAGAATGGTGTGTCCCATGATTCTTCGCTCGGCGCAAGTGTGACGAGGCTGCAGCAGTCCTGTGCTCCATGGCAGACGCTTGTGCTTCCCTCTTCGCCTATGACTGTCCACTTGGTGCAAAGTCTTGTCCTATCAGCTTCCCAGCTGAACTGCGTATCCTTGACTGTGAAGTCTACTGCATCCTCTTCCTTGTACGCGAATCCATCGTCATCTGAGTCCCATGCTGTCCCAGTCTGGTATGTGAGATCTATGGATATCTGCCTGTCAAGTTCATTTTGCTCGCTGTTTTCAGGGATATCCTCTGCCACAGTATCGATATCTGACAGTTCAGCCATCTCGTCTATGGTCTCTTGGTCTGAGATAGGCGCTGTGATGTTGTGGACTGCTACGACATAAGCAGTCACTCCCTCGATGGACCTCTCAGGCATTGCTGAATCGCGATCAAGCAGCAGGTATCTTGTCCCGTCTGGCGCTCTCAGATAGACTGTCGCATCTGTGCCGCCGACCAGGCTTCCTGTGATCTTGACTGCCTTCAATCTGAATTCAGCAGGGTGTTCTGACATCTCCCAGTCTCTTGTCTGTCCGTAATTGACTACCCATCCAAGTTCCTGCTCATAGACCATGAGGTTGGGCTCATGCACCACATATCCTGTTATCTTAGGACCTAAGAAGTATGACAATGCGATGGCCAGTACCACCATAAGCACGACAAAGCATTTCCTGCACCTGAAACTTCCTACCTGTATGTGCCCTCCTTTGAGCGAGATCTTCTTGCTCGTCTTGCATTGACCGTGACGGCTGGAGAGGCCTCTATCCAGATCATCCAACTCCTTCTTTATCCGATCCAGCCTATCCATCATGATTTCTTCTCCTTAGTCGCCTTGGTCTCCTTGGTCTCCTTGGTCTCCTTGATCTCTTTGATATCCTTGGTCTCTCTGGTCTCCTTGACAGCTACATCTAGTCCATCACTGCCGAAGAATTTCATGTAGTCATCTGCAGGTTCCTGCCTGGTCACTGAATCCATTATCTGCACCAGCCTGATCTTGTTGATGCCTGTCTGTCTCTCTATCGCTTCCAATGGCACTCCTTTCTCTGCTGCGTGCAGGACGTGCGCATATCTCAGCATCTGCGGCAGCACTTTGCCCAGTCCTGCTTTCTTTCCGTACAAGAGAATCAGCTGTCTTGCGCGTTTGGTCGTCATACTCTCGCTCTGCCGCGAAGCAAAAAGATATCTGGACTTGATGCCTTCTTTCTCCAATTCATCTGTGTAAGAAGTTATCTTAGCTGCAAGTTCCTGTGATATGATAGAAGTCTTTGCCTGCTTTGATTTTGTTATGCTGCCTGGGAAACTTATCCTGTTGTGCGCACCATCAATATCATCTTTCGCTATGTTCACTGCTTCGTTCACAGTGCATCCTGTCTCGTACAGTATCTTCAGAAGTAGTCTGTCTCGTTTTTGTTTTATAGAACTCTCTAGCTTGACTATCTCTTCGCTGCTTATGTATTGTATCCTCTTTTGCGCCAAACTGCTGACCAGTTTCCCTTTTATTGTCAAATGAGGAATATTAATATTTAAATGTTTTGTTTTGCCTAGTTTCCCTTTTAAAATAGATAAAAGAAACAAAGACCATCACCAAGTGAAGACAAAAAACAACAGAAAGGACAGCAAGAAACCCGCGAAAACGCACAAAATAAACAAGTTTCCTTTTTGAAAGAAAAAAAGAAACTAAGTTAGACATTTAATTGGAAAACAGAAATAAACAAAAAGAGCACGGAAAAACGCCCAGTTTCCCTTTTATATAACAAAAAAACCAATTAGGTTGACAAAGCGAAAGCTACCTCTTTTTCCGACCTTTATCCCTTGCACCCCTTGACATCAACATCATATGCTCGGATAAGCCACCACAGGCCTTCCAGGCAGGATCAGCAACTGCTGATCAGCTGAATTCGTCGTCTATCCTGCTGCAATATTCCCTTACCCTGTCGATGAGACTGGCCAGGAGATACTGCTCGATCTTCTCATTGAAGATAACAGACACCTTGTCGAATTCAGTTATGCGGTAGTTATTGCGCACCTTCTCCACCAAGAAGATGTCGCGCAGCCTCTTTATCTGCCGCCTGATGTTCGATGAAGCTACCCCTGTCAAAGGAAGTTTATAAAACTTTCTCAGCTCCATCACCTCGTCGCGTATCTGCTCGCTGCTCAGCAACAGATTGTCTTTCCGCGCCTGGAGCAGGACATGGAGTATGTCGACGACAATATCCCTTGAGTCGCCTGGCTGCAGCAGCCCTGAACTGAGGCACAGTTTCCGTACCAACTCTCTTTTGTTGAGGTCATACGGCTTCTCATACCTCCGTAAGGTAAGTTCCGATATCGGCGTGTCTTTTGCAATTCTTGACATGATTATCACCACAATATACCAATACAATATATGAACACAACATACCAACACAATATACCAATATACCGCAATATGGATCAACGATACTGACAATATAATATACATACACGCCCGCACTTATATACCTCATTCCACCATGTCCTCTGTCCAGTGGACCCTGATAACCCAGAAGAACACAACCTCAGAGCCTAAAACCTAATTATAGCAATGTCCAGTGGATGATTGAATATATTCAGCAATACCCGCATCATATTATAGTCTCCTAGATATTATAAGAAGCCCTACAGATACCTCCCAAGGACCTTCCCAGGAATTCCCAAAGGCTTCCCGTTAAATATTTAAACCAACCCCCCAGTCATCATGTTTATGGCACAAGAGAGGTACCCGCTGCAGCACCTGTTGCAGCCCTATACAGTCATCAACAGGCATATCGCTTTCCTGAGGAAATGGGAAAGGCTTCTTGGTAAGATAGAGAACCTGAAAGTGGATTCTCTTGAAGAGTATGATGATCTTCTTGCGAGGATGGACCAGATATACAAGAGTTCTTCAACCAGGATACTCCAGAAATATCTCAATGCAGAAGATGAATACCAGCCTAAGCTGAAGCAGCTGAAGGAAGAGTTGTGCAGGCGTGTGGATTCCAGGTTCAACCTGATGCAGGCCCATGCTCTCAGCCTGATAAATGAGAGTGATGAGGTCAGTGATGTGTTCAGGGAGAAGAAGGATTTTGAAGAGGCAATCGAGACATTCAATCTTCTTGATGCGTTCCACAAGAGGTGGAAAGAGTACACCCATGACTGCAAGGACCGCGAGTCAGAGATAACCCGTCTCAGGGAAGTGCTTGCAAAGAGGCACTCGCTGATCCTCAATGAATGGAAGAAGGTGGTCTCGATAAGGGATTACCAGAGGAAACTTGGCATCCTCGGGAAGATCGATGAGGAGATGTCAAGGCTCAATGGTTGGTACCGGACAGAGTACCTCAACCTTGACGGAAAGAACAAGAACTGGTATGCTAAGGAAGACGAACGCGTCTGTGTAGAACTTCCTGAAGACACTGACTGGGTCGCTGTCGACCTCCGAAGGTCAGACAGCAGTCTTGTCCCGCTTGAGCATCTCAAGAGGCTGCCTTCCAAGAAAGAGATCGCAGACATGGAAGACCTGTTCGCGAAATTCCTTGATTTCTATGTCAAGGAAGGCATCATCACGCCGCAGGAGAAGCACCAGCTAAGGTATTATGATACTTTCGAGACTGTCGCGACAGCCCACTCCCTTGACTCTGAGGATTCTGATGAGAGGTTGAAGGCTGCGCTCATAAATCAGATAGGCGAATTCCACACATTGATCAACGATGCGAAGTCCAGGCATGATTTCAAGAAGAACCATGAGAAGCTGCTTGATCTCTCTTTCGCCTCTTATTTCGCTCCGCTTGACGAGATATACAGCATCCTGAGCACAGGTCACATAAACTCTGACCTCTCACTTGCCACAAAGACCTCTGGTCTTGAGACAGGGATCCCTCTGCGGCTCTCTCCGAATATCGAACATGGCGATGCAGGTTTCATCTTCCCTGTCACAAAGGTCCTTTCCAAACATCTTTTTGTCCAGTTGAATTCTCAGGAAGGCCCTGAAGTCCACATCTACAACAAGGCCAATCCCCAGAAGCCTGTGAAGATCGACATACGTGACGGTGTCTTCATCGCTCCGAGCGACAAGATGCTCAAGTATACTATCAAGGACCAGGACTATCATGAGTCCTACGAGTCTTATTTCAGGAAGTTCTTCAACCATCTTTCCAAGAATCCTCCTGAGTGGTTCGATCCTGCAAGGGCAGAGGGCTGGTTGAGCAGGCATTGCATCTTCTACACTGATGAGCAAAGGCAGCAGCTGTTGAAGCTTCTTGAGAACAAAGTCTTTGTCTCTGTCATCAACAGGTTCACGAACAGGAAGCTGGACAATCTCGCCTTTTACCAGGCTCCAGGTTCTCTCGCTCCCTCGGGGTACCACAGGATCTACAGGCTGCCTGGACCTGACTCAGAAAAAGCCAAGGATCGCGCAGTGACATTGTTTGAGTGGGTGCAGGAATCAGAGTGATTAGAAAAAGAAATGCTGATTATTTACATTGTTCTGTTCACACCACGGAAATAAAAGAGAAAAATAAATATACATAAAGCAATATTAATATATTCTGAAAGCAGAAAATAGAACAGCCAGAGTTCGGGTAATCTCCATGCAACAGAAAAATACAGGAAGGCAAAGGTATCTTGCTAACATGGGTCTTCAGGAGGATCTGGAGACAGGAGAGTTCAGGGCTATTGACAGGATACCCACCGACACCTTACGCAAGATAAGGTCTCCCACACATTCTTCTGATGAGTTTCCCAGGCTTGATTTCGATCAACCGCCGACACTTTTTGAGGAAGATGACCCTTACCTCGAAATTGACCTTGAAGTGATAACAGAAGGTCTGGTCGCTGAGAAAGAGACGAAGGCGCCTTCCAATCCTCTGCTGGTAGTCCCCCCTCATGCAGCCATGCACTATCTTTCTGACTGGCATTTCAATCATTTCAGTGCTGACATGAGCGCACTTGTCCTGGGTGTTGTGCGCGAACACTTGAGGGATCCTGAAGCTAAGATAGAGCCTGAAGCATTAGACAAGGTCTTCCAGGACCCTTATGCCTTCCTCCGTGCGCAGTTCATCCAACTGAAATATCACGTCGGCGAGCCTTACAGCATGTTTGAGCTTCATTCTGAACCGTTCCCTGTGAATGTAGATTCCTGGAGAAGGATGAGCACGTCGATAGTTGACCACATAGAGAAATGTCTTGATATGGATGATCCTGAACAGAGGAAGGTGCCTTTCAGGATGATATTTTTCCACAATCCAGAACATCATACGCCGCCCGCCTTTCCGGAAGGGGATGACGAAGGTCTCGATCCTAAGAACATCCTCATGGCTCCTATGAGTTTCGCCACCTGGCTACGTCTATCTGCTTCTGAATTCATGGATTACACGGCATTCACAGAGGGCAGAGAAGGACCAGTACCTGATGAATTGAGGCTGGGTTTTGACGCTAGGTATCTGTACTCAGGTGATACAGCAGACCTGGCCAGGTCATTTACTTATCAGAAACATTGGGAATTCTACAAGACCGTATGTCAGGGCTTTGCCAGCATGGTCTCGACAAAAGACAGGAAGCGGGAGCTTAGTGATGATATACTGCCTTTCCGCGTGATGGATGCTCACCGCCAACCGAGCATACCCCAGAGGGTCTTCAGGCATATGGAGAAAGTACCTCATCCTAGAAGCACAATATACAATCCTTCTGTAGAGATGATAATCTCACCGCATGATACGCGCTTCGTATTCAAGGATGATATCGGTCTCTTGTGGACTCTGTATGATGATGCTGACCTACGCGACAGTGATGGGCTCGACTTCAGGCTTGATGGCGATAGAGAAGGCAATAAGTATGTTCTTATCCGCAAAGGATGCTGAGTGACGATTGTCGACCTATTCTCCTAACTGATCATCCTTCCTACAGAATTGATATATATCGTCGTCTCGTGATGCCCATCCACGCCGAGGAATCCGTCTATCAGTTCTGGCATGAACCCGCCTATGGCGACCACGCCTATCCCCATAGAGTTCCCCTGCAGATAAAGGTTCTCAGAGATGTGCCCGGCCTCTATATACACCATAGACTTGCCTTCACTTCCGTACATGTCTGTCGTCCTCTCGAACACTGCTGTCCAGACAAACACGACTGCTGCATCCTTGCACATGACCTGTCCTGAGCAATAGTCAGCCATCTCTCTTGAGAAGTCTCCTGTCTTCATCCTCGCCAGTGCGTTCTCTTCCGGCAGGTAATGGTAAAGTCCGCTCTCGAGACCTGCTACATTGTTCGCGACTATGTATGTCTCTATCGGGTATCTTCCTCCTGCGCTGGGCGCTGATCTTTTTCCTGGCTCTGTGATGCCTTGAGTGACATGCAGCAGTGTCGCCAGCTCAGCGATGCTCAAAGGTTCTTTGGAATATTCCCTTAC
>DUGW01000007.1 GCA_013331125.1 Candidatus Woesearchaeota archaeon
AAAGTCCCCGCCGCGACGTTTTTCTTCATATCCTTTCTAGAATTCTCCACCAATCTTCTTACTTCATTATCTCATCGACAGTATCCTTTATCGGGCAGTTCTTGTAGTTGCATCGTTTGCCTGTCTTGGTGCAGTTGAGTCTGTTGCCTTCAGAGATCTTGAACCTGCAGTCCAGCATGATCAGGGCGAACCAGGCGTCTTGTTTCTTCCTGTATTTCAGCTTGCGACCGATTGTTTCTTCCTGTATCGTCATATCATTTATGTCCTTTGTCATCTTTGCCTGGTGCTTCTCCAGGACGTCGAACCTGTCATCAGATATCTTGGTCTCTTCATCGCATTCTTCCTGAGTCTTGCCTTTATCACATTCTTCCTTGCCAAACTTCCGTTTGATGGTTATTACCATCTTCTCAAGCAGCGATTCGATTCTGTTCAGCCTTGAGTCTATCTTCTCAATACGTTTATCAGAAAGTGCCTGATGCTCGTGAGCCTCAAGCGGACGGTATGTATCTTCCTCATCGAGTTCCTTCTTTTTTTGTTTTGTCATGTTACTAGCAGGGTAAATGGTGATTATTCTATTTAAATATGGCGGTTTCCAGCTAGAATGGGGATGTTGCAAGGGCCGGATTGAAGTCCGCTCGGCAGGGGATTTTGACTTATGCTCTTACGTCAGCACCCGGCGCATTGCATGATGCATAGCTCTGGGCAGCTTATGATCTTCCTGGAAAGAATGGTTTATTGACTCGGTTCTTCCGACGTTTCCGGCGATACCCTGTGGTTATATCATGGAATGCAGGGACGTTTAGCGCTGCTTTACCCTTCCGCCGCGACGTTTTTTCTTCAATGAATAGAAAATGTTGTTAAAAATATTTTCAGGCCTCACTCCTCTACAGCTTTCATCGCGAATGTTGATCTCATCCTTGCCCTCAATGACATCTTAGGCTCGAATGGTCTGTATTCTTTTCTCCACTGCTTCGCTTCTGCCGTTCTTTCCCACTGTTGGTATGCCTGGCTGCCGTATATCTTTCTCATGTTGTCGAATGATGCTCCGAGTATATCCTTGGTATCATCATCTCTCACGATGGCCATTACCAGGTCTGAGCATCTGCCTGAATAGCCTGCGTATTCGAGTGCTTCCCTGAACAGTGCTATCTCATTGCCTGAGAACTTTCCTTCGACATCCATCGCCTCTCCCTGGCCTGCGTCTGTGGATCTTGCCATCTCGTATGCTCCTTTGAGCTTGAACAGCGTCTCTATCTCGTAGCTTCCGCGCAGATCATCGGTCAGTTCTCCTCTTTCCATCAGCTGCACGAGTCCCTTGTATACTTGGTCCTCCCTGACCACTGCCTCGAATGTGTGTTCTGCGATGAAGTCGTCGACTGTTGTCCCTATTATCTCCTGCCTGACCAGTTCTGGTATGAATGTCTTCTCTGATCCTTGGTGGTAGACTGTGCATGCTTTGACTGTGGATTTGTCTTCCTCATATTCAAAAACTGCTTTGAATATGGTCCTTCCGGCATCATTGATTGCACACGACTGTCTTCTGTCCTTGACCTCTTCGACTGTTATGTCTGGTCTTCCCGGGTATCCGAAGTGTGGTTTTGTCTTGCAGTATAGTCTCTCATGGTTATCGATCGCTTCTGGGTTCCTTGGGTCATAGCCTACTCCTGCGACGCTTGCCACCAGGAGTTCCCTGATGTTGTCTCTCACGAATNNGCGTCCTCTTGGTCTGCCAGTCTCAGCCATCTGTATATCACATTCTTTGCCAATGGTGAGTCTTCTGAGAATTCAAGTATGCCTAATGTTATGTCCTCATTTACGACCTTCTGGAATTCGAAGAAATGTCCCAGGTAATTGCCTTGTGGTGATATTCCCTCGTATGCCCTGTCATCTGTCGGCCATCCGAACATCGCCCCTAGGTCTGCCTCTTCTACCATGCTTATTGCGCCGACCCTGCGTGCTATCTCTGTCTCGTGGGCTGGTATCTTTTCTATCACGTGCCCTGCTGCGTATGCGACTCCTCTCTGTGCCAGGCCGTCGATGATTCCGACATCCTCTTTTGCCATCAGCAGGTTTACCAGGTGTGTCAATGATGTCGCTTTGTAATATTGTGGGTTGACCCTGTGGTCTGCGAATTTTTTCTCTCCTCTTCTTGCGGCCTGCATTCCTGCGTCCTGTCCTCTCTGCAGTCCGTCATAGCTTGCGTAGTGTCTTGTCAGGTCATCTACGTTTATGTCGAATGCCTTTGCTAGCTGTGGTATCAGCTTTTGTTCATCATCATCAAATGCTGCTGTCCTTGCTTCTCCTTCATCGGACCTGTGCGCTTCTGCCAGCCATGAATGCACGACTACTTCTGTGAGTTTTTCATCTGTTGAGCTTCTGTGTGTCATTTCTCTCACCACCAAAATATGATTTCATTCTATGTTTCACTATATTATATGATTTTTTGACACGCAGACCATTTATAAAGCTTGGTGCTGCTTAATTTGCCAATATCTGTCTTCTGGACTTGTTTGTCGTCATACTGCCAATACTTTGCTGTCATCCTTTATCAACGCTTTTTATACTGACCCAAACCTATTTATATGCCCATTGTAGACGCCAATTGGGAGCTTGATCTGAAAGGATTGCCAGAAGCGATTATATTTGCGAAAATTTGGTGGTGATATGATGAAAAGAGTTGTTTTAGTGGCGATTTTGATTTCTGTCCTTGTGGCTCTGTCTGCATGCGCGCCGCAGATCGAATGCAAGAGTCCTAACAAGGTGATTGGCAAGGAATGTTGCCTTGATGCTGACGATGATGATGTCTGTGATTCTGATGATTCTTCTGAATTGAAAGCAGAGAAGACAGTGAAGAGGACTGTTGCAGCTGAAGAGCCTGAATCTTCAGATGAGTCTGATGTTTCAGACGATTCCCCGGAACAGGAGTATGAGTATGAAGCATCAGAAGGGTCTGATGATGATCCTGCGATTGATTCCTCCTACAATGATAAGCCTTCAGTGACTGGTTCTGCAGTCGCAGACAGCAGCTCTAAAGAGTCTCCTTATCTTCCTCCTGGAAGTCTTGAGCCTGGAGTCTACAAGATGAATCCTGGTGAGACCCGGGATTGGTTGACGATAAACAAGCTTTTCGGCTATCGTACCAGTCGTGACAAGGGTTACATGGATTACATGATATATACTGTCCGTAACCATGGTGCCACTAAGAAGTCTTATGAGGTGGAGTTCATGTTCAGGGATGGTCTGACAAAGGCAGGCACTGAAGCGATGATCGGCAAGAAATACACTATTCAGGATCTTAAGCCTGGTGAGAAGATTGTCATGAAACAGTCATTGGGCATCTTTTTCCCGAAGATTGAGGAGATAAAGACCATCGAACTGTCTGTCTATGATCCTCGTGCTGTTCCCAGGGAGGATTTTGATACCATGAAGAAGTCCTTCACGCCGACAGATATCTTCCCCGATATGGAGATCCATTCCTATGGTCTTGAGGACTAGGCAGTGGGATTAGGAGGTATTAAGATGAAAGCCATTATTGCATTCGTTGTGGTCGCAGCATTTTTGTTGTCTGTTTTGTCTGTTGGTTGCGCTCCTGCTATCCGCTGCGAGGCGCCTTCAAAGATAATAGGCAATAAGTGCTGTTTGGATGAGGATGACAGCGGTGTCTGTGACAGTGAAGAGCCAGAAGTCACTCCAGAACCAGAAGCCACACCCGAGAATGAACCTGCTCCTGAGCCTGAACTAGAGGCAGAGCCTGAACCTGTGATCCCGCAGCCTCCTGTGGTTAAGCCTGCTCCTGTTCCTGAGCCTGAAGCGCCTGCGCTCAAAGAGGGGAAGTTCAAGATTGTAAAGGGTGAGCCTAAGAAATATGCAGAGATCAATGACCTTGTCCTTCACAGGTATTCCTATGACAAGGTGGAGCTTGACTTCATGTGGTACACTGTCAGGAATGTCGGTGAGAAGGCCTTGAATCCTGAGGTCAGGATCCGTGCTGAAGGCGCACGTACCGGCGACTCTGAATACAGCAGCTCAAGTGTCGAGAGGACCTATAACCTGGACAAGTTGGAGCCTGGTGAGAAGCAGGTCATAATGCTTCCTATGGGCATCCGTTACGGCCAGATGAACAAGACAAAGACCTTGACCGTCTCTGTCTTTGAGCGTTTTGTGGCTCCGAAAGAGGTCCTTGGCGAATATAGCCTTGATTTCATCCCCAGGGATGAGCTTGACAGCATGGATATCAAGTGGCTTCCTGAAGATTGATATCTGCGACTGATATCTGCTTTACAAATTTTTTTATACTCCTTTCTTTCCCCTTTCTGCATGACACTGTTGAGACCTATCACTACCAAAGACTCCAGCATCACGTTCCATAGTGACCGCTACGACGAGACCTATCACTCTGTCAGCGGTGCCAAAGAAGAGGCGATTAAGAAGTTTGCAGAGCCTTGTGGTATAGCCGGGTACAACAGGGTTGCAGTCTTGGATATCTGTTTCGGTCTGGGATACAACAGTGCTGCAGCCCTTGACCTTTTCCGGGGCGATCATATCGAGATAGTTGCCCTTGAGGACGATCCTGGGATCATTGACCAGATAAAGCACATCAGTGTAGACTTCAGCAGCTATCCTGTGATCAAGACCCTGGCCAAAGATAGGGTGTTCAAAGACTCCCGCGCCGACCTCAGGCTTCTCATCGACGACGCAAGGCAGGCGATCAAGTCCCTCCCTTCAGACCACTTTGACGTGATCTTCCTTGACCCCTTCTCTCCTAAGAAGTGTCCTGAACTCTGGACAGAGGGGTTCTTTAAGGAGATATTCCGGGTCTGTAAGAAGGAGTCCATGCTGGCGACCTACAGTTGCGCCAGGGTTGTCCGTGATAACCTTAGGTCAGCAGGCTTCATTGTCACTGATGGCCCTGTTGTCGGCAGGAAAGCCCCCGGCACATTGGCTATAAAGCAATAACTTTTTTAAAGACCTCTTCTTCTCACTGCTTTACGCCCCTATAGTATAGCCTGGATCCGTTCAAGCCAGACAGTACGTGAGGTTGCGGACCTTATAGCCGGGGTTCGAATGCCCATAGGGAAGGCACTTTAGGTGGTTTCCTTGGGTTCGGAAGTCCCCGTAGGGGCATTTATTTTCCTCAATCATTACAAAGATGGCAAAAAGACTGGTTTTCCTTATCCTTGCATTCATTCTTCTACTTGGATGTGCCAAGCAGCCTTCCTGCGCAGACCCTCTGGTCATGATTGATGGTCTGTGCTGCCGTGATGAAAACAGCAATGGTCGTTGTGATATGGAAGAGGCTGCTGATGAGAGGGCTGCTCTTGAAGAGGCTCAGGAAGCAGAGGCTGTGCAGGCCGGATCATCTTCCCCTCCAGAGCCAGAGACTGTCCCTTCAGGAACCGAGCAGGTGACTGAGGAGCAGGAACCGCTCCCTGAAGCAGGCCAGAAGGCTGCTCAGGCTCCTTCTCAACAGGCTGCCCGCAAGGCAGTCGATACTTTTGCCCAATCCTGGGCATCTAAACAGTACCGCATGATGTATTCTTTTTTCACCGATGATCTCAAGAGGGTCAAGACTGCAGATGAGTTCGTCGCAATTATGGAGCTCAACCCTTCTTTTGCCAAGGTTGAGAAGGCAGTGATCAAGGGTATTGATTTCAAGTCAGATACGCTTGGTGATGTCGAGCTTGAGGTCACCACTAATGTCAATTCTTACATGCAGACTGACACCAAGGTTGTGTATAATGGCGGCGAATGGAAGATAGATGGGTTTGTTGAGGTCTTCTATATTGATACTTTCGGTGCTTCATGTGGTGGTTTTGTCAAGGAGTTCAACAAGGAGGCTTGTGCCAAGGATCTTGCCATCAAGCTTAAGGATATACAGTACTGTGAACGTTCGAAATGTCACTATGAAGAGTGCATCACGACGATAAAGAAGACCATGACCAACAAGGAGCGTGTGACGAGGTGCAATCTCTGTCCGCCCACCATGAAGAACACTATGGAATGCATCGTCGATGCAGCGATTGCTGCTTCGGATGTCAAGGTATGCAACGAGATACCCGAGACGAGATATTCTGACCGTTACTGTGGTTGTTATGGTGGTTTCGCCAGGGCCAAGAACCAGGTCGGTTATTGCAACATGATCCAGGATCCTGATAACAAGGCCCTTTGCATGAAAGGTTTTGAAGGTAAATATTGTTGATCTTTCACTCATTCTTTCATTTCCATATTTTCTGTATTTCCTTACATTCTCGTCGGAAACCATCCGTAAAAATCGGGCAAAGATTTATTAACCAGAAAATACACTTTAATCTCTGGGCTTGGATGCTATATCTGGTATTGTAAGACATGTTTTTTGAGACATGTTGTGAAGTGAAACGATGAGGTGAGAGAATGAATATGGTTAGACCTAGTGGTAGCATCCGTAAATTCTTGAAAATATTTGTCTGTGTTTTATCAGTCCTTTTTGGACCTCAGCTGTGCCTTGCTGTTGACCATGTTGTCATAAGTGAGGTCTATTATGATCCGGTTTCCACTGAGACGGGCGGAGAATCTATCGAGCTGTATAACCCGACAGCTCACTCTGTGGACATCGGGGGGTGGGTAGTGACGACAGAGAGTTCATTGACTGATGCGACAGTGCCTTCAGGGACAGTCATGCCACCCCATTCTTTCTTCCTCATAGCTGATGTGGGATGGTCTGTCTCGCGTGACAATGTGAGCTGGCCTGACGCAGACCTGGAAGAGGCGATTACACTGACCAACACCAATGCTGGTGTCGCCATCGCATACCCGAACAGCACTGTTGTCGACGCTGTCGGTTGGGGTGATGCTTTGAGCATCAANNCCGGGTCTTTTTGAGGGCGTCCCTGCACAGCACGTCTCTCCAGGCATGAGTCTCCGCCGTGTCAATCTACAATCTGACTCAGACGACAACTCGTTAGATTTTATCGCTTCACTGCCCGACCCTGAGAACTCTCTTTATCAGGAGGACCAGGGAGGTCAGGGTATAGCTGTAGAAGTGAGCATCGAGACCAGTGCGCCGGTCGTGGATTCTATTCTGGTAATTGATGATGAGGATCCCGAAATCGCAGGGATCCAGATAGTCCCTGCTCCCGATGCAAATAAGACAGTTACTGTGTTGGCTGAGGTCTATGATGCTGATGGCGTGGCAGACATAAGTTCTGTAAGGCTGACTGTCACGGATCTTGGGATGTTTGAGATGCAGAAGGTTCAGGATATCGACGCCACGACCGCTGAGTTCTCTGCAGACATCGACATGCAGTTCTTCTATGCGCCAGGTACTTATGTGTTGTCAGTCAATGCTTCTGACGCTACGCTCTCCTCCGGGCTCATTTCTGAGTTCGAGTACCTGGCCATGACTGCGGTATCTATCGATGTTTCATCGCTCCGTTTCACAGGCGCGACTCTTGGTGGCACATCTGCCATTCTTGGGGATATGGATATCTTGAGTCAGTCGCCTACGGTGAGGAACATCGGCAACACCATGTTGGACATGGGGGTCTACGGCTCTGATCTTGTCGACGGCAGCAAGCGCATAACTGTTGACAATCTCAGGTACAGTTTCGACAATGATTTTGGCAGTCCATTGTCAGGCCCTGTGCCTTACGTCGCGCAGACTGTGACATTGGGTCTTGATGCTGGTGCCTCTTCTGTGATGGGCTTCGGTCTTCAGCTCTTTGTACCTCAGGATGCGCAGAATGGCAACTACACTGGTGCTGTCTATCTTGCTGCAGTGGGTGGATAAGATGAGGGCTTTCAACCTGTTTTTTCTTGTTTTTTTGTCTTCTTTGTCAGCACTTCCATCCGCATTCGCGATCGGTATAGGTGTGGTGCCAAATTCTCTTATTTTTGATTCGCCTGGTGCTGAAGGATCCTTCCGCATAATGAACCCTAACCCTTTTGAGATAGAGTTCTCTTTGAAGAACCCCTTCTTTGATTTTGAACCTTCAAAAGGGACGATACTCCCTGGCTCCGATTACCAGGTCACTGCTTATCTGAAGGAAGGCCTGGATGATTCATCCGCCGCGACGGATTCTATAATTCTCGTCGAGACAGTGCCTCTCGGTGATGTGGGTGATGCGGTCGGTATGCTGCCCGCTGTGGGTGTTAAGGCCAGGATATTATCTGCACAAGGCGCTTCCGATAAAGATGTTCGTTTGCCGGGGGCAGAATCAGTTGACTCTTTTGCATCTGGTTCGCCAGAAGAACAGCATTTATCTTCTGCACCACAAAAGACTGAAGAAATAGTGAAGCCTAAGAAAGTGGGTCCCGGAGCAGGACCTTTAGCCATCTCAGACAACGGGCAACATGACATCATCACAGATGAGCCTATATTCAGGAAAGGCGAACTCATAGCTATCGCCTGTCTTGTGGTTGCGATAATAGGCGTGGCCCTTTACCCATACTCGCAGAATGAAAAGAAATCTAAGAAGGTAAGACCGAAAAAACAGAGGAAAACGAAAGCAAAAAGAAAAAATTCCTCGAGGAGGATCAGGCTCAAGGCCTGATGTTGCTCCTCTGCCTTCTCTCCTTAGACAGCAGTCTTTGGAGATTGTCGAGGTCTTTCATCAGCTTGAGTTTTTCACCGTCTGCCTTGCAGACCTCCCGCGCATACTTTGCGAGTTCGAAGTCTGTGGCCTTCAGCTGCTGGGCTATCGCTCTGAACTTGCCCATCTCAGATTCAAGGTTTCCCAGCTGGATTGTTATCCTGCTGAGCTCTTCCTTCAGTTTATTGTATGATTGTACATCTCTTTCGAGCTGCCTTGTCTGTTTCCTGAGTTCTTCCCTGAATATCTCTGTCAGTTCATCGACGAGTTTGTTCCTCATGTCTGTCTTGACAAGCTTGAGTTCATAGAGCTCTTTCTTCATGGATTCGTTTGTGCCTTCCATCTCTTCAAGCAGTGATGAAGCCCTTATCGTGAATCCGCCCAGCTCTTTGTTGACGCCCAGCATCTCCTGCCTGATCGTCTCTACGCTGTCTTTGTATCCTTTCAGTGCTGAAGAGTGTCTGTCTACTGTCTCTGAGTGTTCTGTGACCTTTGTATTTATCTCGTCGAGCTTTTGAGATATGTCCATCAGGTCTTTTATCTTTGATATCATCTCTTCACCCCCGTTGTGCAGTCTATCTTGATCTCTGTGTTGAATAGAAGCTCTCTATGAGTTCTATGTCTGAGCATTCATCTGGAGCCCTGTCCTCTCTTACCCTTATCACCCTTGGGAACCTGAGTGCGTAGCCTGAGGAATACGTCGGAGATTTCTGTATCTCTTCATAATTTATCTCTATGACTAGCTGTGGTGTGAACCTTACGCTTCTTCCTTTCTCCTGTTTGACTAACGGTTTCAGCATCTCTGTCAGCTGTTCAAATGTCAGTCCTGAACCCTCAAGCTCTTTTATGCCGGTCCCTACCTTTCCTATCTCTAGGAATTCGCCTTTGTCCTTGTCATAGCATGCAAGTGTGAAGCTTGTGAACCATCCGCTCCTCTTGCCTTCTCCCCATTCTGCGCCGACGATGACGAGGTCAAGGGATTCCATCACTGGTTTCACCTTCACTCCGTATCCTACTCTTGATCCTGGTTTGTATATCCCTTCCAGGTTCTTGAACATCACTCCTTCCTCTCCTGCAGCCAGTGATTCCTTGTAGAAATCTTCAGCTTCCTTGTCATCAGCAGTCACGATTTGCTGCGCAGGCCTTATCTTGAACAGTGATGGCTTCACGATGTTCTCTATTATCTTCCTTCTTTCCTTGAAGGGTTCTTTCAGGAGGTTCATCCCTTCATGGTCTATTATGTCGAAGATGTTGACCTCGACGGGAAAATCCTTTGCCATCTCTGCGATGTTGTATTTCCTCTTTATCCTCTGTGATATCTTCTGGAATGCGAGGTATTTCTTGGTGTTTGGGTCATAGCCGACTGCTTCAGCGTCGAGTATGAATTCTTTCCCTTTGACATGCTCACTTACGTAGTCGACGACTTCAGGGAACTGCGGTGTGACATCCTCAAGTCTTCTTGTGAACAGTGTTATCTTGCCTGCTTTCTTGTGAATCTGCAGTCTGAACCCGTCATACTTGTATTCGATCGCTGCGGGTCTTCCTACTGTGTCGAAAGCTCCTGCAATCCCCTGTGCTTTCGGGTATAGCATCACTTTGAGCGGTTTTCCTGCCTCGACACTTACTGACTTGAGCCCTGTGAGGCCTGATGTCTTGGCGAGCTCAGCTACCTGTGAGAAGTCGTTGAGCACATTGTATGCTTCCTGCACCTTCTCGACATACATGTTGAGTGTCTCCCTGTTCTCTGGGTTTATCGCTTTCTTTTCGTCGTCGTAGTTGACATTGATTGTGTCGTCGAAGAACGCCCATACTATGGAGTCTCTTAGCACCCCCTCGCCGATCCCGACTCTCAGGTCCTCGAGCACGGTCCTTATTATGTATCTGGCTTCTACAGGTGAGGCACTGGTGAGTAGTTCTGATACTAGGCCGACTTTCCTGTCTACTGCGCCCGACCCTTCCATCGATGCCATCTTCACCAGGTTGTTGAATACTTTGTTTACGGTCAGTTGTTGGGAGAAAAGTGTTGATTGTCTCTTCTTTCCTGCCAGGTACTCTGCAGTGTCTCCGAGATCTCCTGTCCTTTTCCATTCATTCTCTATCTTCAGTGGTGTTATCCCGAATGATTTGCTTATTGCCTTTATCACCATCCTTGATGCTACACCTAGTGTCCTTGGGTCGTATGGTGGGAATACCTTTCCCTGCAGAAGCAGTATTATTTTCCTTATGTCATCTACATCTGTGGTCTTGAGGAACTCAGAGACGAAGTATGTCTTCTCCAGTCTTTTTGTTGTTCCCTCTATCTTCTGATATAGGTCCACCAGTCTTTTGTATTGCATGAAGGGCAAGGACACAGTTTTGTTTAAATAGGTTACTGAAATCTCTGCCTTCAGCCGAGAATAAGATAGTACAAGATAGTATTATGTTGTGTGCTGCGAGGTTTAACAAAAAGATTTAAATACCCATTTATATACTGTTTTTCTATGGAGACTTTCGAGTGTATTGAAAAGAGGCGTTCAGTGAGGAGATATATCGATTCTCCTGTTGAGTGGGAGAAGATCGGCAATATACTCAGGGCTGCTCAGTTGGCCCCTTCTTCTGGCAATTCCCAGGATGTCCGTCTTGTGGTCGTCACTGACAGGAAGAAAAGGGAAAGGCTTGCAGAGGCCTGCATGAAGCAGTTGTGGATGGCGAGGGCTCCTGTCCATATTGTGATCTATTCTGATCCTAAGAACACCAAGAGATTCTATGGCCTTAGGGGCGAGAAGCTCTATTCAATCCAGAACTCCGCTGTCGCTGCGCAGAACATCCTTCTTGCCGCGACCGATCAGGGGCTTGCTAGCTGTTGGGTCGGGGCTTTTGACGAGACCATGTTGAACAATGTTCTCGGCGCACCGGACTCTGCGAGGCCTCAGGCAGTCATAACGGTCGGTTACTCAGAGGATGACCCTGAGATGCCTAAGAGGTACAAGCTCTGGGATCTGACTTTCATCAATGGTTATGGCAGCAAGATAGTCAATGTCGATCTTGTCTTCGATGATTACAGTGAGGTCTTGAGGAAGAAGATCAAGGAGGCTAAAGAGGTAGCTGTCGAGAAGGGTCCGGTCCTCGGTCAGAAGCTCCTTGAGAAAGGTAAGGAGAAGCTGAAGAAGGTGCAGGAGAAGATGCAGGAGAGGGCTGCTGAGAAGCAGAAGAAGAAGGAGAAGGCTCTCGAGAAGGAGCTTGGTGAGGAAGAGGCTGTCCTTGACGATACTGAAGATATGGAAGACAAGCTTTGATATTCTGATGTGTTTCTTACATTTCTGTTCCCGTTCTGAGTTCTACTGTTATGTGCCTGATTCATACTCTTCTCTATTTTGAGAGTTCTTGAAGAAAAAGAAAGATCTTCATTGGGATTGCTCCCAATGAAGACAAGTTGTGGATGCCTTCATTGTTTTATTTGTTGGGGGGGGTGCTTAAAAAAATGAAGGCAAGAATTTCTTCACAACGAAGTTGTGATTGTCACCTCTTTTACCTTACGATCTCGATGCCGAGCTCGTCGCTGAGGTGCATGGCCTGTGGGCTGGATCTCTTGTAGTCCTGTTTGCCCAGTATCCATGGTGACTTGACTCCCGTGATGATTGTCATCACAGTGACTTTTCCTTTCATGTCGTCAGTCACCCTTGCTCCCCAGATGACGTTTGCGTCGTCATCCATAGATTCAGTGACAAGTTCTCCTATCCTGGAGATCTCGTCGAGGGTAAGGTCTGGTCCGCCGTGCACGTGGATGATTGCTCCGGTCGCTCCCTGGTAGCTGATGTCCAGGAGAGGGTTGGATAATGCTCCTCGTACTGCTTCTTCGACCCTGTTCGCTGTGTCTGATGCTCCGACTCCGATGGCTGCTACGCCACCGTCTGTCATTATCGCTTTCACGTCTGCATAGTCAAGGTTGACCAGGCTTGGGATTGCGATTGTCTCGACGATTCCTTTGATCATCGTTGAGATCAGCTCGTTTGCCACGGCGAATGCCTGCTGTACTGGCAGGTTTCCT
>DUGW01000028.1 GCA_013331125.1 Candidatus Woesearchaeota archaeon
CCTAGTTTTCTCCCTAGTTTTCTCACCTTTCCTCTTGAACACCGTGAAGAACAATCCAGCATACTCTTTGAATTCAGTTGAAGGCTCTCTTTCAAGTATCATCTTTATCCCTTTTCCCCATCTTTCCACGTAATGCACTCGATGCAGCATCTCTGCCAGGAGTTCATTCCTTCTTTTGGATACTGTTTCTTTCTTTATCCTCTCGATTGTCAGTCCTCCATACAGGAGTCCTGGGCTTCTTATCTCTAGTCGGTCCCTGAATATGGCGATATGTACAGAATCATGGTCGTAATAGTTTCTATGGCAGAATGCGTTTATTATTGCTTCTCTGATGGCTTTTCTGTCTATCTCGGGGATGTCTACTCTCCGCAATCCCTCTATTATCATGCCTATGTGGATATTCTTGAGGATGTATTCTTCTGCTTTATCGATGAGATCAAAGACATCGCCGGTATATTCTTGCATGTCCAGCAGCATTGATGTTGTGTCAGTGGCGAATACTGCAGTCCTTAGTTTTAGATTGAAGAAGAATCTTTCCGGTTCTTTTCCGAATAATGATATTGCTGTGTTGGTGATTTTGCTATTTTCGGTCAGGTTCAATTTTTCAAGTGCTTTTTCCACTGGTTCCTGACTTAGATCAGCTTTCCTTAGGAACTGTTCAACCTTCTCCCTGCTTATATCAGTGATCTTTGCCCCTTCGCATATCTCTCTGTCCCACCGCAGCTTGTCCTTGTTCTTCTCGATTATCATCTTCTCCAGTTCTTGCGCACTCATCTGCCTGTTCTCATCCCCTACACGCACATACGCCCTTCCATATGCGTAGTAAGGTCTCTCTCTGCCAAATGTCTCGACAACCACTATCTTTTTGTCCTCGAGAGTCTGTTCATGGATTCTCGGATACACTTTTGGCTCTATATTGTTCGCTATCGCCTGTGCTATCTCTCTCACTGTCTGCTCAGTCACTGTCTGTCCCACAACTGTCCCGTCGTTCCGCACTCCGAAATACACCCTTCCCTGCATGCTCTTGTTCAGCACCGCGGCTATCGACACGATTGCCTCTTTCAGCTCTGCTGTTGATCTCTTCAGCTCTGTGGTCTCGTCCTCTTTCAAGGTCATGCTTTTAGATAGGTGTTTCTGGTTGATATGTCTCTCCCATGGATTCCCGGATATCTGCCGATCCTTCCGCAGCCTTTCCGGTGCTCACCAGACTTCTTCCATATATGCTCAAAGAACCCGTAACTCTTCCATCCTTTCCAGAAAAATCATACCCTAAAAAAGAAATAAAAAAATGACGCCTTAAGGCGCTGCTTCCAGGTCATCCACTCTTGAGTCCAGGCTGTTGATGTCTGCTTCTGCATCGTCCATCCTGTCATCCATTGCATTGTCTGCAGTCTCCAGGTCATCTAATCTCTCGATGATTGCATCATACTGTGCCTGTGTTATCTCTCCGTCTTCTCCTGGTTCTCCCTGTATCCCTTGTTCTCCCTGGTCGCCTTTGTCTCCTTTAGCTCCCTTCTCTCCTTTCTCTCCCTGTTCTCCCTGTGGTCCTGTATCTCCTTTCTCTCCTTGCAGTCCCTGTTCTCCTGTAGCTCCTGGGTCGCCTTTGTCTCCTTTCAGCCCTTGCTCTCCTGCGCATCCCACAAGAAATAGCAGTATTATCCCTATGATCAGTATCCTTTTGATGTTCATCACCTCTGACTTCCCCATACCGTATATGTTTTTAATATTTTCGTTTCCTCGCCAGGGCTTTTAAACCCCTCCCAAAAATTTATATCCTCTGCTCCACCTCCCTCTCTTCATGGATGCCGCATCTGCTCTTGAGGAACTCTGCAATGTCCGTCCTCCTCCTGATCTTCGTATCTACTCTGTCCCTTTGTTAGGTCTTTTTCTTGAGAGCAGGAGACCTTCCGATCCTGTCTATTTCAGCAGGGGTTTCACCCATTATCCTACTTTTATTGACCGTCTGTTCGGCGGTGAGGTCCATCCTATCTCTCATCCTGATGAAAAGCGTAAAGGTCTTATGTTCATGAATCCTGTTGAGTTGGTGACCAGGACAGGCACTAGCCGCATCACTGACGAGGCAGAGTTGTGGATCTATCCGCCGGTTAATGTTTATGAGTATAACACGCCATGCTATGCTGGTAAGGATATACATGTGGAAGGTAATAAGTTCGGACGTTTTGTCAGTGAGAATATTGGCCGTTCCATCTATCTTGTCGCTCGTGAAGATCCTAGATATGGTTTCCGTGCTGTCGCCTGGGGTCCTGCCTTGTAGTCTTTCTCTGTCTTTTAAACCCCTCCACAAACCTTAAAAATCCTCCCACACTCCCAGGTATCGGTGATGTTATGTCTTCCGAAGTTACTCTTAAGGCTCTTTCCAGGATAAAGACTGTCAGTCCTTCTTACTCCGGTGTCCGTGGCGCTCTCTGTTTACTCGGCTCTGTCGTCACTGCTGGTTTTGCTGTGCGTATGGGTTATGCTGTCCCTGATGTCGGCCAGGACCTTAGCACCCCTATGAGATATCTTGCCCAGGGTGGTATGGCTGTCTTTGCTGGCACTCTTCTTTTTGCTGCCGGTTCTCTTGTCCGTTCTGGTGTCTCTTCTTTTGTCCGCAATCCTGATTTTGTTGTCTATGATGAGGGTGCTTACATCTCTAACCCTTCTGTCTATGATGTTGAGAATGCTGAGATTGTCACTCCTGTCGATTCTCTCCCTTCTGACCTTGAGGGTCTTCTTTTCATGTCTCCTGTCGAGGCTGAGCCTTTAGGTATCGATATCCGCACGCCTGGCAAGCTTCCTCATGAGCCTGATTATGTGGATGACAGGAAGGTCTACGAAGCGACTCTTACTATGAGACTCAATGGCAGTGAGTTCACTGCTGTCTATCGCACCTTTGACAAGGATGCTGCTGAGTCTCTCTCTGGCCGCATATATGCCCTTGCTGATTTTGATCAGAATCCCCCTGAACTCATCGATTGGGGTCCTGTCCATGAAAGATGAACTTGAGGCTCTCCATTCCAGGTATTTCGCTTACGGTTCTGACATCCGTACCTTCTGTATAGGTCTTCTCATAGGCGGNNAGTGATCCTGCATCTATCACTGCAGGTATCAATGGTCTTGCTGCAGGTCTTTATTTTGTCGTCGATGCTGCCTCTGCTTTCAGCCGTCATCTCTATCAGACCCATGATGGTGTCACCAGGCGTCCTTCCCTGGCCGACCGTATAAAGAGGAACCGCATCATCTGTTCCCCTCCACCTTTTGAGGACGGCAAAGTCTACTTCCTCAACAATGTCCGTATCCACGACCTGACTTTCTCGACCAATGGTGTCGACAGCAGGGTCTCTCTTGATCTCTCACTCGAGGATATCGCTTTCCATGCAGAGGCTAAGTCTGATTGCTGGAATCATCTTCACCGTGTTAAGCAGGACCCTCTTCATGTCCTTGGCCGTGCAAAGGATCCTCTTACCCTGAACCTTATCCGTTATGGCCCTGCTTTTGACACCTCGCCCTCGACGTGATATTTTCGGCTTTTGCATTCTGATAAAATATTCCTGACCAACTCTTAAAATCCCCTGCATATGACTCTTCTTCATGTCTTCCATATCATCCTCGCCTGTCTCTTCCCGTGAGGTCTTGGAGATGGTCTGTAATGAGCTTCCTATGAGGCGTTCCCATGTCCTCCGTTTCTCTGCTGCTGCCCTTTCTACTTTATACGCGACCTCCATGGCTGTGGCATTCAAAGACTCTCCTGACCTTGCTGAGCGTATCATCGCAGCTGTCGGTTTTCTCGGCGGTGTAATCGCCTGTGGTCATTTCCTTGAGACTGCCACTGCCTCTCTCACCCAATCTCAGACCGACTTCGTCTACCATAAGGGCCGTTACGCCTCCCGCCCCTCGAGATTCCAGCGCAGGATCGGCACTCCTCTCTGTCCTATCGGTTCTATCACTGATCTCATCAGTACAGAGACTCATCTTTTCCTTGCTCCTGTAGAAGTCACTGCTGTCCATGTCCATCAGCAGCCTAAGAACCTTCATTACACCTCGACTATCGATGCGTATTTTGACAGGCATCCTATCCGTGCCTATCATGCTACCTACCGTGCCCAGGATACCCTCTCCCTTAAGCTTATTGAAGGCCTCTCTGCCTACCTGACTCTTGACACCAGGGATTATATGAAGGTGCTTGATTGGGGCATCATTTAAGTATCATTTAAAAACGCCCTCTCTTCTTTTCCAGAATTTATTTATACTCCTCTCTCTTCCCCACAGTCATGGTGTTGCTTACTTCCCGTGAGGCTTTGGACCAGTTGGTCATTGATGATACTTCTTTCTCTGTCGATTCTGTCCCCCTCCTGAGGGATTCTCTCTCCTGCGCCTACTTTGCTATTGATCTCATCGCCGGCATGCCTGATGGTGGTATAGGTGTCCCGATACTTGACACTCTCCGTTCCTGGTCTGTTGTCCGCACCCCTGAGATCTTCTATCGTGGTGGTCATTTCTTCCGCAATCCCGGCTTTTCTGCCAGGGTTTTCGGTTCTCCTGTCTATCCTCTTGATGAGCATTTCGGCCGTGGTCTCATGCTTGTGAATGGTGCTGTTGTCGATGATGTCTCTCATCGTCTGAAATCTTATGGTCTGGAATTTGATGGTGATGCTGCTGGTATGTGGGTCTCTAAGTATGGTTATCGTTATGATGCTGATCTTATCTGTCGTCTTGACGATCATACCTTCCGTGTCGCTTACTCCACTGATCATGATGATTCTCCTGACCGCACTGCTGATGCTCTTATCGGCAAGCCTCTCCTCATCATGGGCAGGCCTGGCAGGCTTTTCTCTTTTCGTGGCGAGGCTCTCACTAGGTGATATTCTCCGTCAAGAATCTTCCGCTCTCTCTATCTCTCGATTTACTCTATCTTGTTGAGCACTTTCACGCCATAATGGTCAGAATAATTATCCGCCGCTGCCGTAAACACGT
>DUGW01000154.1 GCA_013331125.1 Candidatus Woesearchaeota archaeon
ACAGTATGGTCCATCGTCTTGGTACCTATCCTCATGGTCCTAATTTCAAGCATTTCGGCTGGATTGCCATGTCTGGTGCCGTCGCTAACATGCTTTTTGCCATCATCCTCAAGACGATCTATTTTTCCGCGCCTGATCCCTGGATTCTTAAGGCTGTCAATATCAACATCTGGCTTGCCTTGTTCAACATGCTTCCTATCCCTCCCTATAATGGCAGCAAGACCTTTTTCGGTTCCAGGCTTATCTATGTCTTTGTCCTTGGTTCCATGATAGGTGCTGCTGTTTTGTTGACCTGGACTTCCCAGTTCTGGGCTGTCGTCGGTGCTCTTGCTGTGGGTTTCCTGCTCTTGACTCTTTTCTTCATCTATGTCGACAGGAACAAGAAGGTCTTTATCTGAGGACTGGTCTTTGCTTTTTCTTAAGCTGCTATCGAGAACACTGCTTTCTGGAACAGGTATATCGCCACTGCCCAGCTGACTATTGTCGTCAGTCCGAATATCATTATGAACAGGTATATTCCGCAGATTATGTCTATGAATGATGTGAAGTCTGTCCTGAATATCCATCCCTTTATGATGAGATACATCGAAAACACCAGGCCTATTCTCCAGCCTACAAATATGTCATAATGTAGCAGCAATACCACTGCTGCTGCGAGCAGGTCTGCGAATCCCATCAGTTTTACGAACATTCTCTCTGGGAAAAAACGATATTATTTAAACATAATCCTCTCACTGTTTTCCATGCTTGCCAAAGTCGCTCCTGACGTCTGGAAGTTCACTGCGCGTGACCAGTCAAATGTCTATTTTCTTGATTTTGATAAGAAGATCATCATAGATGCCAGCAACCGCACCTATCGTGAGGACCTGAAGAATTTCATGGGCAGGGCGATAGATTTCGACAAGGTTGACATTGTCATCTTTACCCATCTCCATTACGATCATTGCGGTAACTTTGATCTCTTCCCTAATGCTGAGTTCTACGCCAGTAAGGAGGAGATTGCTGATTTCCATAAGGACCCGAATGGCACTGTCCTTGATTCTGCTGTCGCTGATAAGCTCAGGTCAGTGACCCTTAATCCTCTTCCCGAGGAGTTCCATGGTCTGAAGCTCATCAATACTCCCGGCCACACCCGTGGTTCTGTCTGTCTCTACTATCAGAAGCAGAAGATCCTTTTCAGCGGAGACACCCTGTTCGCAAGGAAGTCCCAGGGCCGTACCGACCTTCCCACTTCAGCCCCCGACCAGATGCGTAAGAGCGTGATGGCCCTCATAGAAGTCCCTTACAAGATACTCTGCCCTGGCCATGATTACTGAGTTTCTTTCTCACCATACTTTAGCTTAGTAGAAAGTAGTGGTGCTGCCCTTCACGAGCCCACAACGGCTTATAGTCATGCGCGTCGTGGGGGATGCCCCCTACGGGGAAACAGCGCCTGCCCTCACATACTGGACCGGGCGAGTCTGGCAGCACCCGCCGAAGGCGATACTTTCTACTAAGCCTTGGTCTGCTTTATATACCACTCCCCACTGGACATCCTCACACAACCTATTTAAACCGCTTATACCTTCTTATTGTTGACAAAAAACATTGCTAGACGCACACAAGAAAATGCTCAAAGACATCACACCAAGGCTTTACCAGCAGACAATCCTCAATACCTGTCTTAATGCGAATACTCTTGTTGTCCTTCCTACTGGTCTTGGCAAGACTGTCATCGCTCTCATGCTTGCCACCCAGCGTCTCCGCACCCTGCCTGATTCCAAGGTCCTTTTCCTTGCTCCTACCCGTCCTCTTGTTGAGCAGCATCTTGAGACTTTCAGGAAACATTTTGACATAGACGAGTCGAAGCTTGCCTTGTTCACCGGTAATGTCCGTCCTGACAAGCGTGCTGAGCTCTGGAAGACTGCTCAGTTGATCTTTTCCACCCCTCAGGGTCTTGAGAATGATATCATCACCGGTAAGATATCTCTTGAGGACATCTCTCTTATCATCTTTGATGAGGCCCATCGTGCTGTGGGTGATTATGCTTATACCTTCATCGCCAAGGAGTATGATGCAAAGGCCCGTTATCCGAGGACGCTTGCCCTCACTGCCTCTCCTGGTTCTGAGATCGAGAAGATCAGTGAGGTGTGTGTCAATCTCCGTATCGAGGATGTCGAGCTCCGTAATGATGATGATCCTGACGTGAAGCCTTATGTCCAGGATGTCGATATCGATTGGGTCAAGGTCTCTCTTCCTGATGAGTTCCGGAAGGTGCAGGACTATCTGAAGAAATGCTATGATTCCAAGCTTGAGGAGGTTAATAATCTCGGTTTCCTTGATAAGCGGAAGTTCGGTTTCGGCAAGTCTGCCATCCTCAAGCTCCAGGGTTTTCTCCATTCTGAGATCTCCCGTGGTGACAAGTCCATGGATCTTCTCCGTTCTGTCTCTCTTCTCGCCGAGGCGATGAAGGCTGAGCATGCTATCGAGCTCCTTGAGACCCAGGGCATCTCCCAGTTGATCAGTTATTTTGAGAATATCTATTCTGAGGCCTCTTCCTCTCATGTCAAGGCTGTCAAGAACCTTGCCAGGGACATCAATTTCAAGTCTGCTTATACCATCGCCCGCTCCCTTCATGAGCGGGGTGTTGAGCATCCTAAGATCCCTAAGCTTCTTGAGATAGTCAAGGATGAGGTCTCTAAGAAGTCTGATGTGAAGATCATCATCTTCACCCAGTACCGTGAGTCTGCCAAGAGTGTCCATGAGACTCTCTCTCAGGCTGGTATCTCGTCGAGTATCTTTGTCGGTCAGATGAAGAAGAACGGTACCGGGCTCTCTCAGAAGGAGCAGAAGGCCATGCTCGGTGATTTCCGTGATGGCGCTTTCAACTGTCTCATCGCTACCTCTGTCGCAGAGGAGGGTATCGATATCCCGAGGGTTGACATGGTGATGTTCTATGAGCCTGTCCCTTCTGGTATCCGTACCATCCAGCGTCGTGGCCGTACTGGTCGTCAGGACAAGGGTCGTGTGCTTATCCTTATGGCTTCTGGTACCCGTGATGAGGGTTATCGTTGGTCTGCCCATCGTAAGGAGAGGCGTATGGTGCGTGAGCTTGAGGGTCTTAAGAAGTCTCTCGGCGGTTTCGCCCGCAAGAAAGAGAAGGATACTCTGGAGAAGTGGTTCTCTCCTGAGGTCGAGCTGAAGATATTCGCTGATTTCCGTGAGAAGGCCTCGAATGTGATCAAGGAACTGCATGACATGAACATAAAGCTCGATCTTGTCTCTCTGAAGTGCGGTGATTATATCCTTTCTGACCGTGTCGGTGTCGAGTTCAAGACTGTCCAGGACTTTGTCGATTCTATCGTCGATGGCAGGCTTCTTGCCCAGATCAAGGAGCTGAGGGAGAGTTATGAGCGTCCCATCCTTCTCATCGAAGGTGACCAGGACATTTACTCTCAGCGTTCTATCCATCCTAATGCTATCCGTGGTATGCTTGCCACCATCATGGTGAGTTATAGCATCCCTGTCTTCCAGACCAAGGATTACAAGGAGACTTCCTCTCTTCTCGCCGTTATCGCTAAGCGTGAGCAGGATGGTTCTGGTTCTGATTTCAGTCCTCATGCCTCCAGGAAGCCTTCCTCTCTCAGAAATCAGCAGGAGTATGTCGTATCTTCTTTGCCTGGTGTCGGTCTTACCCTTGCCCGCCCTCTGTTGGAGAAGTTCGGTTCAATAAAGAACATCGTCAACGCCTCTCACGACGACCTTAAGCAGGTCGATAAGATCGGTGACAAGAAGGCTGAGGACATCAAGAAGGTCTTTGATGAGAAGTATGATAAATGATTTATGGGATTCTCTTTTCTCTTCACATCCTGTTCAGTCTTGCTATCCTCTCTTTCATGGGTGGATGCGTGCTGAACAGCGCGAACAATCCGGACGAACTGAACGGATTAGCGATAAAAAGCGAGCTTGTCGTCTTGTTTCCGAACCTCAGCGGCACGTGTTTTGTCCCTGTCTCCAGTTTGTGAAGTGCTGATGCGAGTGACTTCGGGTCTCCTATGAACTGTGCCCCTCTCTCGTCGGCAAGATACTCCCTGCTGCGTGATATTGCCAGCTGTATTATCAGTGCGATTATCGGTGTCAGTATCGCAAGTGCCAGCAGTCCTATGATGTTCTCTCCGTCCCTGTCGTCTCCTCCGAATCCTCCGAACATCGCTCCCCATCTTGCCATCATCGCTACATATGAGATGACTCCTGCTATCGTCGCTGCTACTGTCTGTATGAGTATGTCCCTGTTTTTGATATGTGCCATCTCGTGTGCTATCACTCCCTTTAACTCCCTCTCTGACAGCAGTTGCATTATCCCTTCTGTGCATGCTACCACCCCGTTCTTTGGGTTCCTTCCGGTGGCGAATGCGTTCGGGCTCTCTGATGGTATGATGTATACCTTCGGTTTCGGTATCCCTGCCTTGTGTGCCACCTCTGCGATTATCTTGTGCAGGTGTGGGTATTGTGTCTTGCTTGCAGGTCTTGCCCTGTACATCATCAGCACGAGTTTGTGCGAGAAGAAATATGATCCTACATTCATCACAAGCGCTATCACCAGGCCTATTGCCAGTCNNGTGCCCCTAATAGCAATATTGTCTTTATCTGGTTGAATATCATTCAAAACACCCCAACGATATGTATTGGCAGAATCTTATTTATAAGCTTGCTGGTTGTGTGATTTCTACTCAGTCCACCAGTCCCAGGTTCCTGAAATGCCTGTACGCTCCCTCTATGTGCGAAAGTTCGCTGTATCTGAACAGTCCTTCCCTGAAATATGTATCGACCTGCACCCCTAACCTGTTCAGGTTCCTCTTCACGTCTCCGTATATCTTCTTCCCTTCTTCGTCCAGGTCTGTGAGTATTATCACTTTCTTTGTCTTTCCGCTGAGTTCTTCTGCGAGTCTGTATGGTGGCATCCCGAGGTATATGATCCTCTCTCCGTCCACCCCTATCTTCACCAGTGCCTCTCTGTCTTTCTTTCCTTCTACGATTATCTGCATCGTGTTCTCCCTTATCTTCTCAAGCCATTCCCTCAGTTTCTCGATGTCTGGTTTCATCTTATGCATACCTTTAGGTTGCCTGCCCCGCAGGTTCTTTTTTATTTTATTTTTTAATCGCTTATAAACTTTTATCAGTATTTATTAGGAATCATACCTTTTAATAATTACCTTCTTTTACTACGGTGTATGGACGTCGTCATGCTTTCCAATGTCTTGAGACATTACAAACGCCTTGAGGTGCAGAAGCTCATAGTCGATGCTGCCCATCTGAAAGAGGCTGTGGGCTCTTATGGTGGCAAGGGCTATGCCAAGAGGCCTGATGTCCTCATGTACCCTGCTGATGTCATGGAGCTTGTCAAGAATGGTGTCACCTCTTTCCACATCTCTGAGGAGACCTGGTCCAATCCTTTGGACATCAAGACTGGTTCTTCTCCCAAGGAGTCGAATGATCTCCGTTCTGGTTGGGATCTTGTCCTTGACATCGACTGTCCTTATTGGGAATTTGCCAAGATCGTTACCTGGTTGTTTGTCCGTTCTCTCCAGGACCACGGCATCTCGTCGATATCTGTGAAGTTCTCCGGCAACAAGGGTTTCCATATCGGTGTCCCTTTCGAGGCCTTTCCTTCTGTCTTGCCTGGGGATGTCCCTACCAAGGATTTCTTTCCCGACGGGCCGAGGCAGATAGCGCAGTATCTTCTCCATCATATCAGCAAGAGACTCATCAAGGTCAAGGGCAATACCATAATCTTCGGTGACAGTCACCCTTTTGATTTTGAGCAGATTCAGCTCATCACCGGCAAGAAGTCCGACGAGCTTCTTCTCTCTTATTGTGATTCCTGTGGTCAGGTCCACAAGGAGGGGTTGCGCAGGCAGTTCCATTTCACCTGCGGCATCTGCGGTTCCAACTACACCACCGAGGAGGATCTTGCTTTCCGTAAGTGTCTGAAGTGCAATGTCTTGATGGACAAGTCTGAGCTTGATCTTGGCAGGCGCTGTTGTCCCAAGCCTCTGGTCGTGAAGACCTTCAATCCTCTCTCTATCGTCGAGGTCGATACTGTCCTTATCGCTCCCCGTCATCTCTATCGTGCCCCTTATTCCTATCATGAGAAGTCTGGTCTTGTCTCTGTCCCTATACCTGTCGACCATATCATGGAGTTTGAGAAGGATGAGGCCAAGCTTGAGGATGTTGTCTTCACCCCTTGGCTCCCCCGTGATTCAGCCTCTTCCGAGGAGGGTCGCAACCTTCTCTTGAGTGCCATCGATTTCCATGCGCGTGAGGAGCAGAGGAAGCAGGAGAAGGAGCAGTCGATAAAGTATTCCAAGGATTTCTCCAAGGAGTTTGATGATGTCCAGACTGCCATCCCTGATAAGTTCTTCCCTCCGTGTATCCAGCTTGTCATGAAGGGTCTTCCTGATGGCAAGAAGCGCGCCCTTTTCATGCTGATCAATTTCCTTTCCTCTTGTGGTTGGAGTTATGAAGAGATGGAGTCCTGGCTCACTGAGTGGAACAAGAAGAACCCTGAGCCTATCCGCCAGGTCTATCTCTTGGGTCAGCTTCGTTATACCAAGCAGAACAAGAAGAAGGCCCTCCCTCCTAACTGTGACAACAAGGCCTATTACAAGGATTTCCATGTCTGCAGGCCTGATGGTTTCTGCAAGTATGTCAAGAACCCTGCTAACTATGCTATCCGCAAGGCCAAGCTTGCCCAGCAGGAGGAGTTCCGTAATGGCAAAGGCAAGAAGACCCAGAAGCAGGATAACCCTGCCAAGCCCTCTCATCCTGAGGCCTCCAAGACCCCTGAAAACCCTGATAAACCCCACAAGAAGCCTTCTAAGCCCAAATCTCAACCGAATCCTACCACCCAGACAGTCACCTCTGACACTCTTTGATGCCTATTATATATTGTAATCACTACGGTATACCAAACCTTTAAATACCCCCAAAAAACTGATACGATTTAGTCAAATAACGCATCTGAACCCAAACGACATGTTCAGACGCCTGATAACAATAAACGAGCCTGAAAAGAAGCTTTTTCAGTACAGATTTATGATAAATAAACTCTGTTTCTAAGAAAAGGCCTCATCAATAGGTTCCTAAATAAATATAGGACTTATCGGTGTTCATTTTCTTAATAGGGCTTGTTCTGGACTTTAAAGGAAGTTAAGATGCCAAAAGCACATCGCCCAAGACACGGAAGCATGCAGGTCTGGCCTAGAAAGAGGGCTAAAAGGACCTTCCCTAGGATCCACGCTTGGGCAGGCAAACAGGGTCTTTTGGGCTTTGCTGGCTATAAGGTGGGCATGACTCATCTTGTCTTCACTGATGGCCGCAAGAACTCAATGACCAAGGGCCAGGACGTCTCTGTCCCCACAACGATCATCGAGTGCCCTCCTGTCCGTGTTGCTGGTGTGCGTTTCTACAAGACTTCTTATGATGGCCGACAGGTCATGACTGATATCTTCTCAAAATTCGATAAGGAATTGTCCAAGAGGCTCAGCGCTCCTAAGAAGGATTCCAAGCCTCTCGACTCAGTCAAGCCTGAGGATTGCACTGATGTCACTCTTTTCATCCAGACCCAGCCTAAGTTCACAGGCATCGGCAAGAAGAGACCTGAGATCTTTGAGGTCGCTGTCGCCGGTTCTGTCCAGGACAAGCTGGCTTTTGCCAAGGAGCATCTCGGCAAGGAATTGTCTGTGAAGGACGTCTTCAAGGAAGGCCAGTTCATCGACATGCACGCCGTCACCAAGGGCAAGGGTTTCCAGGGTCCTGTCAAGAGGTTCGGTGTCAAGATCAGGTTCCACAAGTCTGAGAAGACCAAGAGAGGTCCGGGTTCTCTCGGCGGTTGGTCTGGCCAGCAGCACGTCATGTACAGGGTTGCTCATGCAGGTCAGATGGGTTTCCATAACCGTGTTGATTATAACAAGCAGATCATGATGATCGGCGATGATCCTAAGAAGGTCAATCCTAAGGGTGGCTTTGTCAGGTATGGTGAGGTCAAGTCCCAGTATCTGCTCGTAAAGGGTTCGATACCTGGCCCGAAGAAAAGGCTCATAAGGATGAAGGTCGCTCTGCGCCCTGATACAAGGAAGGAGGAGACTGCTCAGACTATCCAGTACATAAGCACTGAGTCAAAGCAGGGAAGATAAGATGAAAGTCAAGGTCCTTACACCGACGAATACCGAGAAGGGTTCTGTTGAACTGCCTAAGGTATTCAGCGAACCGGTACGTGAGGATATCATAAAGCGCGCTGTCGAGGTCGTACAGGCCAACAGACGCCAGCCTTACGGTGCTGATCCTCGTGCAGGTAAGAAATGCTCTGCTGAGCTTTCCAGGCGCAGGAGGAAATACAGGGGTTCTTACGGTCACGGTATCTCTCGTGTCCCTAGGAAGATCCTTTCACGCAGCGGTAACCGTATGAACTGGGTCGGTGCTTTCGCGCCAGGCACTGTCGGCGGTCGTCGTGCTCACGCTCCTAAGGCCCTCAAGATCTGGGCTAAGAAGATAAATGTCAAGGAGAGGCGCAAGGCCATCAGGTCTGCGATCGCAGCCACAGTGGTCAGGGATTTCGTCGAGAAGAGGGGTCATAAGATGCCTGCTTCCTATCCTTTCGCTCTGAGCTCTGATTTCGAGTCTCTGGACAAGACCAAGGATGTGATGAAGGCGCTTCTCGCTCTCGGTTTCAAGGCCGAGCTCTCCCGTGCTGATGATCATACTTTCAGGTCAGGCCGTGCAAGGCTGAGGGGCCGCAAGTACAGGAAGAAGAAAGGCCCTCTTGTGGTTGTCTCCGACGAGTGCCCGTTGCTCTTGTCTGCTGAGAACATCGCAGGTGTTGATGTCGTCAAGGTCAGCATGCTGAATGCTGAGCTGCTCGCTCCGGGCTGCGTACCTGGAAGGCTTACATTATTCACAGAGGCCGCCATAGGCAGGCTTGCTAAGGATGCTCTTTTCACTGACACTGTTGTCGTCGAGAAGAAAGAGAAGGTCGCCAAGGATATGCCTAAGAAGGCACGCGACAAGGATGCTCGTGCTAAGAGGCGCGAGACCAAGAAGACAAGATCACAATCACGTAAGGCAAAGAAGGAAGCCGAGGCAGCAGCCGCTGCCGAAGCGGATGAGTCCTCATCTGAAGATATGGATTCCTCTGCAGATGCTTCCGGCACTGCCGTAGCTGAATGAAAATGGACATCGGAAAAGTCATCAAATACCCGTTGAATACGGAAAAGTCGATCCGCCTGATGGAGTCAGAGAACAAGCTCGTCTTCGTCGTCGATCTCAAGGCCAGGAAGCCTGAGATCAGGGAGGCTGTCGAGAGGACTTTCAATGTCAAGGTCGAGAAGGTCACCACGCTTGTGACCTGCAAGGGTGAGAAGAGGGCTTATGTCAAGCTCGCTCCTGAGTCTCAGGCTCTGGACATCGCCACTGACCTTGGTCTGATGTGATTACGATAATTGATTGATGATACAAGATGGGAAAGAATATAATAACACAGGCTCGTGGAAAAGGCGGTCCTACTTACCGCGCTCCTAGCTTCAGGTATAAGGGTGCTGCCAAGCACTCAAGGCTTTCACCTGACCAGCTCGAGGGTACTGTGATTGACATCCTGCATTGCCAGGGCCATTCTGCCCCTCTCGCCCAGGTCAAGTATTCGAATGGCGAGGTCGTCCTGCTCATAGCCCCTGAGGGCATCCGTGTAGGCCAGAAGATATTCTCTGGCACTGAGTCTCCTATCGAGGATGGGAACACATTGCCTCTGAACCTCATACCTGAGGGAGCGATGGTCTATAATATCGAGTCAAAGCCTGGTGACGGCGGTAAGTTCGTCAGGTCTTCAGGTGTTTTCGCTAAGGTTGTCTCGAAACTCCGTGACTCTGTCGTTATCCAGCTGCCTTCGAAGAAGAAGAAGGAGTTCCATCCTATGTGCAGGGCAAGTATCGGTGTTGTCGCCGGAGGCGGCAGGGTTGATAAGCCTTTCCTGAATGCAGGAAGGAAGTACTTCAAGATGAAGGCTAAGAACAAGCTTTGGCCTAAGATTTCGGGTTCAGCCCAGAACGCTGTCGACCATCCTTTCGGATGTAAGCGTTCTTCAAGGAAATCCAAGGCAAGGCCTATACCAAGGAATGCTCCTCCAGGAAGGAAGGTCGGTATGGTTGCCGCCCGCAGGACTGGTAGGAAGAAATGAGTGATTCACGATGGCTAAGAAAGAATTCAAGTACCGTGGAATGTCGGTTGAGGAACTGAGGGAGCTCAGCATGAAAGAGCTTGCAGGTATCTTGCCTGCTCCTGCGCGCCGTAAGATGAAGCGCGGGTTCACCGAGGAGGAGAAGGTGTTCCTGAGGAACCTCAAGACCAGCAAGAAGAATGTCAAGACCCACTGCAGGGCGATGATAATCCTTCCTGAGATGGTCGACAGGACGATCCTCATCCACAACGGTAAGTCTTTCGAATCAATAATTATAATGCCTGAGATGATAGGTCACCGCCTCGGCGAGTATGCTCTCACCAGGAAGAGGGTCACGCACTCTTCTCCGGGTGTCGGCGCGACAAAGTCATCATCCAACATTTCGGTGAAATAGATACCGGGTTTGACGATCAAAAATGACAGATATCAAATATGCATTCAAGGATTTCGAGAAGGACCTCATGGCCCGTGCCAGTGGTCGTGACTTGGACATAAGTACCAAGCAGGCCATAGAGATCTGTTCCTTCCTGCGTAACAAGAAGCTCCAGAGGGCTAAGCAGATCCTTAAGAATGTGATGGAGAAGAAGGAGGCTATCCCTTTCAAGAGGTTCACGGATGGGTTGGGCCACAAGAGGGGCAATATCGCCGCTGGACGTTTCCCATTTAAGGCTTCCTCGAGGATGCTGAAGCTTCTCGAGTCTGTCGAGGCCAATGCACAGAGCAAGGGTCTGAACACATCTGACCTTGAGATTATCCATATTTGCGCCAACATCGCTCATAGGCCCATGCATCATGGCCGCCAGAGCAGGAGGCTTTTCAAGAGGACCCACGTCGAGGTCGTCGTCAAGGAGACTGCTAAGAAAGAGAAGGCAGCCAAGGGCAGGAAGTCAGCTTCTGAAGCCCCTAAGAAGTCCAAGTCTGCACCTAAGGCAGGTGAGAAACCTGAGGTATCACAATGATTGAAAGGCAGATAGTCAAATCGAACATGAAGGAACTGAAGATCCAGGAGTATGTGACTGGTGTGCTCAAGAATCTCGGTCAGAGCCACATAAAGCTCCAGCGCACCCCTCTCGGTGAGAAGATCATAATCTATGCTTCAAGGCCCGGTCTTATCGTCGGGCGTAAAGGACAGAACATCAAGAAGTTGACTGATGACCTCAAGTCTGAGTTCCAGCTTGAGAATCCTCAGATCGAGATCAACGAGGTCGAGGTCCCTGAGCTTGACGCCCAGATCGTCGCTGAGCGCATCGCCAGCTCTCTTGAGAAGTTCGGCACCCAGAGGTTCAAGGGTATCGGTCATCGTGTGATGGCTGACAGCATGAACGCTCGCGCTCTCGGTATTGAGATACTCATCTCTGGTAAGATCCCGAGTTCCAGGGCTAAGCGCTGGAGGTTCTACCAGGGCTATCTGAAGAAGTGCGGTGACATCGCTTTGACCGGTGTCCGTAAGGCTTACACTGTTGCGCATCTCAAGACAGGTGCTGTCGGTAT
>DUGW01000167.1 GCA_013331125.1 Candidatus Woesearchaeota archaeon
TGCTGTTGTGTTTGCGGCAAGTGCGAAGGTTGTAAATGATGATAGCGCACCCGGGTGTACTACATTAGGGGGTAATTGTCATTCGCTTCAGGTAAATCTCAATAATGACGCAGTGACATACACTGTCGATGATGTCCAGCCAGATACTGTCTATACTGTCTCTTTCATGTACAAGCGCCAAAGGGGTGAAGGATTCAAGTTCAACATACTTGATTTTACGGATGCAGACGGTGATGGTGTAGAATCAGGGATGCTTACTGATGCTAGCTGGACAATGCACAGCGAAACATTCAAGACTCCAGGTGAGAGTGATATGCCTATTGATTTCAAATTGAGGTTCTTTAAATCATCCAGCGGAGAGGTCGAGTTCTATCTTGACAATATTCAGATGACAGAGGCACCAGAGCCTACTAAGTTCAATGATTTCAGTTATGATTATGGCTGTTGTCCTCGCGATTTCTGCTGGACAGGGGAACTTATTCCAGAACATCCCAGCTGCATACATGATGACTTCTACGAGAAGAATGTCTCTATGCCGCCAATTGGATACACTCTTGCAGATCCAGATTTTGTTGAAGGTCCGAACGGCTTCCTTGACGCTCCAAATGGCTTCAGATGCATCAATGGTGAGTGGGATTTTGCAAGGGCAAAGTTCAGACCTTTCTATGACGGAGCAGGATACTGCCCTAATGAGACGCAGTGCTTCATAGGCGGGAGCCATCTGGCAGAGCTAGCCTGCGTCAACCATACCGAGGTCAGGAGCGCCAGCCCTGGAGAGGATGCTGATTTGGAATACTTCTATTGCTATGAAGGTAACTGGACAACGAGGACAAAAGAGATTGCGTTGCAACTTCTGAACATGGCAAACAGCAGCACAGATAATGTTTATACTATATTCTGCGACAGGTATGACCGTTCATTGAACCCTGATGAGCTATTCAGCTATTACCGTGATTATGTAGGAGAAAATATAGTCACCATACTGAACTCTGATATGGTCAATGAGTTCTGCGTCATGGAGTTAAACGGCCAAGTGATTGCAGGTGTATCTCTTAATGAAGTTGCAATCAACGAGACCATTACAGAAGGTTGTGCAGCAAGCAGCATAGCGTGCCTGGATGTGGAGTGTGACCCAGAGACAAACTGCCCGGAAAACCAGCCGGATGCAACAACACCAAAGGAACTTTCATTTATACAGATACTTAAAGGGTATGAGCAGAATGAGTATTGCGATGATGTAGACTATGAATTGAACGAGTATCAACGGTGTAAGAAAGAGGATGTCTATTACAACCCTAAGCTCAGGAGCGTAATATTCACAAAGCCCACAGACCCAATCCAAGCAGTACCTATTGACGACGAAAAGACATTCATAGAGGTAGTTTTCGACTACCTAATGAGTATAATAAGAGACATACTAGAGATTGCAGGCATACCCCAACCACAGTTAGAGCTTGTGCAGAAATCCCAGCTTGACTTTGTAGAGAAGGCAGGATCATTCGATAAGCTCTACATAAGCTATTCACCAGATGGTCCAAATGGCAATCCAAGAGAGATAAAAGCAATCAGAGAGACAAGAGCGCACAGGGTAAGCCCGACCACAGCAGAGATCGAGTTGAGGACATTCATAACTGCAGAGTATCTCAACTATCAGAGCCCAATCTGCAGAAGATATTTCTACAAGAACCTGCCTAATGCAGGCGATGATGTGATCAGACAGATATCACAACTCGAAAATGTCCAGTGCACACCAGTAATACTTGAGGACCAGCAGCAATGGATGCATTCAATATATGTTGACGAGCCAGTATTTGAGAACATACCATCTGAACTAAGGGATGTCAAATTATGGATAGGTGCCTCTGACACATTCTGGAATGACATCACAGCAAAGATAAGGACACAGGCACCGCCGGCCATGCCGGCAGGTGCAGAGCCACCATCTACGCCTTCATTTTCAATATCTCCGACACCAGCTATTGTAGACACTCCTGTTGAATTCACAATAGAGGAAAATCCTGATTCAGTAAACTGGATAGCAACAACATGGTATTTTGGAGATGGCCAAAAAGCATCTTCAGCATTCAACATATCTTCCGAGCACCGTTATGCAAAAGACACAGTAGACAAAGACCCTTACACAGTCACTTTGTGCGTTATGAACAACAATCACAAGATAAACTGCGAGGCAACAAAAACAGTAGATATAGGGCCGGCACCAACAGTGACAGTAACAACCAATGAACAGGAAGAGGATAGGACAGCAGATATCACTGTTGAAATTGATGGAGGAGCGTCACCTTACAATATCCGTGTCGAGTGGGGAGATGGAGACGATTCAGAAGAGAATGATCAGGGAGCATCAAGCAATTTTGAACACGAGTATGATGATGACCAATTCGAAGATCCTGGAAGTTTAAGGAAGGAAATAAAGATAATCGGCACTGATAAAGATGGCGCTAAGTTCGAAAAGAGAGAGACCATAATCATAAAAAATAATGTTGACTGATTCACATCAAAATATTTTTAAAATCTTATGTTGATCTTTATGAAAAGAGGTGTACTTTTAATACTAGTATTTTTTCTGGTCAGCATAGCATATGCACAGAATTGCGATTATGACCCTGTATGCGACCCTAATTCGCGGTCCTGCGGGTGCGGGGGCATGCAGACAAGGTACACGCTTTGTCAGGGTGGCTGTTCTGACTGGTATCCTTGTAGTGCAGTTGACACAGAGCAGATCTGTGATGATGGTGCAGATGATGACTGCGACAACCTTGTTGATTGCGCTGATCCTGACTGCAATCAGGAGGATATCTGTATAGATTTAGATAATGATGGTTACTCACTTTCTGTGGATTGCAGAGACTCAGATCCTGCAGTGTATCCAGGCGCAGCAGAGACATGCAATGGAATTGATGATGATTGCGATGGCATCATTGATGAGCAGCTTGAAAGGCAGTGCGGCACTACAGACATCGGCGAATGTGAGTTTGGCACAGAGACCTGCATGCAAGGCGTATGGCAGGGATGCAATGCAATCAAGCCTAAGCAAGAGATATGTGATACATTAGACAATGACTGCGATGGTTCTGTTGACGAGGACTGTCCTGTCCAGACAGAAGAGCCTCCTGCAGAACAAGAGAATGTTGAACCTGAACCATCAATCATACCAGAGCCTGAACAAGTCGAACCGGTTGCAGAACAAGTGCCTGCACAACAGGTTCCTGAGCCTGTGCAGGATTCAGAACCACTGCCTGTTCCTGTGCGCCAATGCATAGACCAGGATGGCGACGGTTTTGGCATAGATTGTCCAAGAGGTTTTGACTGCAATGACAACAATCCAGCAGTCAACCCAGCAGCTACAGAGCTCTGCAACAACATAGATGACAATTGTAACAATATCATCGACGAGTATGTCACAAGGCAATGCGGAGCCACAGATGTGGGTATTTGTGCTTTTGGCACAGAGAGATGCGTAAATGGCAATTGGCAAGGCTGTAATGCAGTCCTTCCATCACAAGAGGTCTGTGACTCTGTCGACAATAACTGTGATGGAACTGTGGATGAGGGCTGTGAAGAAGAGGAATCAGAAGAAGAGATTTTTTTGAGGCAGTTATTGAACCTGCAGCAGGGCAAGGACAATTATGACTGGGAAGAGCAGAAGCAGAGATATAAGAACACACAGAACGCTGCCAATGTCAAAAAGAATTCAAAGATAGCAGATGGCAGAACCAGGATAAACATAAAGATAACGCCCATACAAGGATTGCATAACCTGACAGTCTATGAGTACATCCCAAAATCAATCGCAAAATCAGCTGATGATATAGTATTTTCAGTCCAGCCAGAGATACTTCAGTCAGACCCGCTTGTTGCCTGGCATTTTGATGAGCTCACAGAGGAATTAGACCTAAGGTACGAGGTCGAGGGAGAGATAGAAGGCGCTGCAAGGGAGACAGCCACAATAACACTGGCGCAGGAGATCAAGCCTCTTGACCAACCGTGGTATTTCAGCTTCATACCTCTGCTCATCATACCAATACTTGGGTTTGTGTTCATATTCTTCGTCGAGATCAAGCACAACAGAAAAAAGGATTGATAAAAAAAATAATTCATTTCTTCTTAGCCTTTACAGCAGTTTTCCTTGCGCTGCGCTGGCCAGAAAGAGACGCCTTTATGACCTTGAGCTCTGCAAGCTGCTCTTTTGAAATGTCCTTCAGCAGCTTTGTCTCTTTCACATGCTCGTTCACCACTTGTTTGAGTTCTTCTTTTATGGATTCGTTGCTGTCTGTAAGTATTATCATGAACAGCAGAAGAAGCCAGAGGAATGCGGCTTGAAGCAGCGCCCAGCTAAGGTTACCTTCGCCCGTGTACATCTTGTTTATGTAATAGAAACCGATAATCGTGACTGCCAGACCGACAAGCAGCAGAATCTTCTCGAACAGGTTGGTCCTTCCGAACATCCTAGTAATGTATCCCATGATTTCACCTTCTTTTTATTGATTATTTAAATTTATTAATTATTTAAATTTTTTGTTTAAAATAAGATTCATACAGGAACATTCCAAACCCTCCAACGTAGAAAAGGATGGTTATTGTGAAGAACAGCAGGATGTGGGCCGCTATGAACACCTGACCTTTCTGAGCCATTATAGTTATTGCATCAATATAGTATGCTGCAAGGTCGATGAAGAAATAATACAGGTACATGCCAAAGTATATGAAAGTCACAAGGAATGCCAGCTTTGCAGTCTTTCTTAGGCTCTTCCTTCCAAGCAGGTAGAATATGCCCATTACAAGCGCTGAAATAAGCAGCACAAGCCATATGTTCTCTATGAAAGGAATCTGCTGGGTTGTTATGTCTACTCCAAGCAGACCAGGAGCCTCTATCCTTCCCATCCTGAATATGGGGCGTATGATGAATATTGCAAGGCTTCCAAAGAACAGCCAAAATATGTTGGGCAGTTTTACTGCCTTATTACCATAGAACCTCGCCCAGGCATATGCTGGTCCGAACAGTATCATCAGCAGTGCTAGGACATTGAGGCTGTATACAAGCATTATGCCCATCTTGGTGGCGATGCTTCCTGCCAGAGCAAAGTCATTCGCGACAAGCTCGCTGAGCGGAAGGTGTCCTGCACCTAGCTGCTCAAAATACCAAGGGTATAGTAAGCCTGTTGTGTATGGAATAATGAAATGGCCAATGTCCACCAGAAGATGGATCACAAGAAGACCTGTTATTGCAATCATTATAGTCTTCCTCGAATGGAACATCGAGATGAACCGCTCATAGAATTTTTCGCTTGATTCACCGACCTTCTTCAGGAACGATTCAGTCTTGATACCTTTTCCTCTTTTGACTATAATGTATATGTAGGAGAAGAGGATTATCATCAGTATAGGCGCATCAACAGTTATCGCGAACCATTCGATAGCAAATGTGAACACGACGACAAATATGGCAATGAGCACGAGGTATATGCTGAAGAAATGGACTACCTTCTGCCAGGCATTATCTGTCTTTTTCTCTTCGTGAATCATGCTGAGTATGGATGGTTTCTTTACATTCTTGTTTGTAAGCAGGATTGCCAGCAGGATAATAAGAAGCCCCCCAATCCAGAAACCGGCCTTCTCCAAAATATCTGCGTTGTTTATCACAAGACTGTAAAATGAGGTCATCACAGACCCTTCTTCATGCGCAGAAAAGATTGCAGAGACAAGGAATCCTATGATTGTCTTTACGGATAGCAGCAGATAGCTGATGACAATCATCAGATCATATAATCTTTTCTTTTGCCCGAATATGATTCTTGTAAGGCTAGCATGGTAGAACAGATAGCACATAGCCACTATAGCAATTACCTTTTCAACAAACTCAACAGGAGCAGGTATTATTGTCAAGAAATCAAGGACCTCAATGATTATGAGAAATGCCAGGATGAACTCTTCAACTCCCAGCTCTAACCGTTTGATAATATCTTTCATGTTTCACCCTTTTTGGTGATTAAGGGCTTTCTTTTGTTTATATAGTTTGTGCAGTCTTTTATGTTATTATAAAATCCAAATAAGAATCAATAAATAATAACCCTGCGGGAGCAAGATACGAGGGATTTTTTGCGACCCTGACTTCGTGATTATAGCTCCTGACATTGGTGCTACAGGTAGTTTCGGGGCCTGATTTCAGGCTTGAAAAAGCAAAACCTTTTTAAATACCAAACCCATCGTGCTATTGTAACTGCAGTTATAAGTAAAACAGCTTGAAACCGCGTTTTATTGCTGTTTTAGGCTTCGGTAGAGTGGTGGATTAATGGTGAAAAAGAGGTTTTTACTAGCGATTCTACTAGTGGTATTTTCATTGCTTCTTGTT
>DUGW01000200.1 GCA_013331125.1 Candidatus Woesearchaeota archaeon
CTTCAGGATGATCTTGCAGGCACGCAGGTGCCGGTGAGTTTCGTGATGAAGCACACAGGCGACACTGTCGAGGTCGTGCATTCTCTTGCCAAGTGGAAGCGATACACTCTGGGTAAACATGGCTTCCGCCATGGCACAGGTATCTACACTGACATGGATGCTATAAGGAAAGATGAAGAGACAAGCCCGATCCATTCTATCTACGTCGACCAATGGGATTGGGAACGTGTGATCAGCAGGGAGGAGCGCTCACTTGATTTCCTCAAGCAGGTGGTCGGAAGTATCTACGACGCTCTCAAAGAGACAGAGAAGCTTGTCTCCAGGGAATTCCCTGAACTGTTGCCAAGGCTTCCTGGGAAGATACACTTCGTGCATTCTGAAGAGCTTGAAGAGATGTTCCCTGATCTCACACCGAAGGAGAGGGAGCATGCCATAGCTGAGCGGCTGGGTGCTGTCTTCCTGATAGGTATCGGCGCACCGCTGAAGTCCGGAGAACCTCACGATCTCCGTGCTGCTGACTATGATGACTGGATAACCCCCACAAGCCCCAAGACTCGCGGACTCGACGGCGACATCATCGTCTGGGACCCTGTGCGTAAGACAAGTCTTGAGCTATCAAGCATGGGTATCCGTGTAGACGCAGACTCTCTAAAGAAGCAGCTCGCACATATGGGACTTGAGAGCAGGGAGGGGTTGGAGTTCCACAAGGGAGTACTCGAAGACACCCTTCCGTTGAGCATCGGCGGCGGCATCGGCCAGTCAAGGCTCTGTATGTTCATGCTGCAGAAGGCTCACATCGGCGAGGTCCAGAGCAGTGTCTGGCCTGAGCACGTCGAGGTAGAGTTCAAAGAGAAAGGTGTGCATCTGCTCTAGAGACGCAGCCGACAGAGGGTGCAGAAAAAATATTTTATTTGATTTTGAATTATCTTTTTGATATATCTTCGACTCTCATCTCAAGATCGAGCAGGCTCCTCGCCACATCTATCGGTATGTAGACAGTGTTGCCTCTTCTTTCTACACCTTTGTAATCATATAGTGGTTTTCCGTCGAAATCCCTGACCAGTTCTGGGTCATAGACCTCGAACATCATGGTCTCACTGACCGGACCCGTATATCCTGCAGAACCTAGCACTGCCCTGACCTCATCCAGGCTTACAAAACCATCAGCATTCAGGTCTGCCTTCCTTGCAAGAAGTGTAGCGATGTTGAATTCTTTTTGATGCCTCTGTTCGAGAGCACTTGCCTGATGGCATCTGTTAACCTGGTGATTCACAGCATAGACCCCGACCATGACGCCTATTATATATAGTGGCCAGAAGTCCTCGAAGCTTCTCATGAAACTGCCCATTGCTCTAGAGACTGCTCCTTCCTTTGTCTTCTCCTGCTCCATGTGCCTTGGTGTTCAAGATGGATTTATTACCTTTTCGCTACTCTTTTAAATATCTGTCAGGAGCATATTCTCGCATCTCCTGACCGCCATCATCGACCTCGGTGCAGTAAGTCATTGTGCATACGACATTCTTGGGCTTCTCGTCTGCCACTCTTTTCTCCAGCCCTCCGGCATTCCCGCACATCCTCACCATCGCTGTCAGTCCTATCAATGCCACTGCAACTGCTGCTCCGATATATTTTCCTGTGCCCATGATCTCACCTCTTGACCATCACCTTATCTATGATATGTTCCTAGAGATTGTCCTGTGATTCCCTCTGCTCCTGGTTAGGCATCCCTTGCGTCATGCCAGGTGGTGTTCCTTCATAGAGGACCCTCTGGAGGTGGCATGCTGCATTGTCTGTTATGTAGAGGCAGTGTATCTTCAGGCCCCACCTGTCTGTGACTATAGGTCTCAGCTCCTCGACGACCTTTTTCTCTATCTCTTCTATGCAGGCACTGTCTTTCCAATCATCATAGGTCCTTCCTCTGCAGTGCTCTGCCAGCACTGACAGGACATGGTCCTTCAAGGATGCTTCATAATCATGCACTGCGATGTATGCCTTGTGGAGATCTGTGAGTTCATACCTTATGTTGCAGCTTATCATGACTGCCTTCGAGTCCTTGTCTGTCGTCGGGAGGTTTATGTTCCCGAGGTTGAGCACCCTTTCTTGCTTGGACTCTTTTATTATGTGTTCGACCACCGGGACATTGAAATAGAGCCCTGGCCTGAGTATCTTGTCCTGCTGGTACCTCTTCGGGTGTCTCGGCATGCCTGTGAAGAAGCTTCTCCTGTAGCCTTCAGGGAGTTTCGGCCTGCTGAATGGTATTATGAACGGAACGTAGCCGCGCTGCTTCACCAGTTCCTTCTCCTCTGCGACTATCTCTTCGAGTTCTTTCTTGTTCCTTTTCACTCTCTTCTCGATGACCCTTCCGTTCCTGAAGAAGAGTCCTTGCTGGTATTCATACACGATGTCATAGAAGCTTAGCTTCCTGAACAGCTGCGCTATCTCATTGACCCAAGCCATAGTCTCACCTATTGTTTATCAGACGATGTTTCACGCCCAGAAATCCCTCCTCAGGAGTTCTGATCTCCATGCGACCGCTCCCAGGATTCCCTTCTGCGGCCATAATTCGAGCACGCTTTCCAGGTCTTTCCTGTCTATCTTCATCAGGTCATGCTCATACCTTTGCAGTATCGCCTCTCTCTCGTCCGTGTCCTGCAGGTATTCTTTCAGTCCTGCGTGCATGACTCCCGAGATGACTGCGATCTTAGGCTTCCGGCCAAGCTTCTTTGCCAGCCTGGGCGCGACTATCTCCTCTAGCTTCTTTGCCCATATCGCGTTCCTTAGGTTCACTGTGGTGCTCTTGAACAGTTCTGTCTCCCAGTAGATCATCTTGCGCGCGAACTCGTTCGCCTTGCCTCTATGGAACCCCAACCAGTAAGGCCATGCAAGATGCCCTCCCAGCATATAGAGCCCCAGTCCTGCATACACGCCTCCCAACCCCAGGACCTTGAGCATCTGTCGTCGTGAGAAATCTCTTCGCCCAAGTGTCTCCTTGGCTGGCAGGCTCTCATATTGCCGCATCGAAGCTGCATGGTCGAGTTCAGACAGCCTTATCTCCTCCTCGAGCCTTCTCATCCTGAGTTTCAGGTCCAGTTGCGCTATGCTTCCGGTGTTCTCTTTCCTCAAGGCATCATACTCCTGAGCCATATCCTTGTATTCCTGTCTGAAGAAGGAAACGTCATCTTTATGGTCCTCGACGACGCGGCCTATCTCTTCCTGGAGCAGTTGCTTCTTCCTTGTATGGTGTCTCCTCACTGCAGCAAAGATCGCAAGTGTGCCTCCACTGATCATGAACATGGACCCGAAAGCTCCTACGTAGAACAATGACCTCTCATGGTCTGACTTCACCGCGACATCCAGGAAATAGACCGGCACTTTTGTCCCTGACTCAAGCAGGTTCTTGACTATGAGTCTGTATTGGTTGGAATACATCACTGCATCAGCGCTGTTGGTTGCCTCATAGTTCTCGAGCACTATCGCATCCAACTGGCCTATCTTCTCTTTCTCGAATATCTCTTCCATGGTCGGATAGGCCTGGCCGCTCACACTTTTCGCAAGACCTCCTAAGAATGATATGTCATTGGAATGTGCACTACCGTGATGCGTGTGCACCTGGTAATACTCAGCTCTATCCGTAGAAAAATTGCTGTATGACATCTCTCAACAGATGAGAAGGCAGAAGCGCTTTTCAAAAAACCTCGTCGCTAGGATTTTATCAAAACGCAAGGGCCGTGAATCACACGGCTTTTTACAGAAGCATCATGTCTTTGAGCGTATTTCTTTCTCATGACCTATGATATCGGCCAGAACCTCTTCCCTGTCATAATCCATGAAGAGCAGGTGATTGCTCCTTATGAACCATATTATGTTCTTGCTGTCGCTGTTGACTCCTGATAATATCACTTCTGCACCTTTAGGGTCGACTGTCTGGTCATTCTTGGATTGGAATATCATTACCGGTTCTGTTATCTTTCCGAGGTCTTGTGTGGTCTTGTCTATGAAATCGAACGAATCTCTGAGAGGCCTGAAAGGGAGGTTCATATATCCTATGTGTCTTGCGAGGCCTTCAGGGTCGTTTATGCTTCCGGCAGTCTCCTTCTTCTGGTAATGCAGCAGCCAACCGAAATTTTTTATCTGGAATTCTTTGGGTATCAGGCCTGAATTGATGTATAAGTATGGACTTGCAAGGTAAAGGGTGCCCAGGTCTTCTTCTTCTGCAAGCTTGAGGGCCAGCATTGCCCCGAATGATGAACCTACCACATTCACCTTCTCGCATAGGTTGTCTGCCCTCTCGAATTCATCCCTGACTTCTTTGTACCACATGTCTGCATCTCTTCCGAGCAGCATGCTTGGCAGCTGTCCATGGCCTGAGAGCCTCATGACGAATACGCTGTCTCCGAACTCTTCATGTATCCTTTGCGCTGCCTCTTCCATCTCTTTGGGTGTGGATATGTATCCATGGATGAAAAGCCAGCAGTTCTGCTTCAGGTCGATTATCGAGAAGGCTTTTGTGCCTTTTATCAGGCCGTCCTGGTAGTCCCATCTTGACAGGTCTCTCTTGTCCAATTCATCTTTTTGGAATAGTCCATACTCCGAGACGAGGTGTATCAGTATGTAGGCCAGTATAGGCACCAATATGAATAACGCACACAAGATGTGTTTCTCGCAGAGCCTTCCGTTACGTCCTGCGTTTTGTGACCTAGTCTGCTTTTTTCGCTTCATTCTCAAGCTCTTCGACCATCTTTACGTATTTGGTCTTGTCGAATCTCTTGTCGAACGCTTCTGACTCCGCTGTCATCTTCGCAAGTTCTTCCTCTGAGAAGTACTGCATCACCGGTATGAAGAAATGTTTGTCTTCGACCTCTATATGTTTGGGGTATAATGTGTCTATCTTGTCCAGCACATCCTCGATGTCTGTCAGCACATCTTCCCCTTCCTTGTACATCACCAATGCCTGTGATAGCTCTGCCATCAGCTCCCTTGCTGCCTGGTGCTCATCGATGAGTCTCTGCATTATGTTCTTGTGCTCTTCTGACATATGCTTTCCTGCAAGGTCCCTGAACAGTATGTCTTCCTCTTTTCCGTGGTGTATCTGGTCTGCGTATTCCCTGAAGAAATGCAGCATCGTCTCTATGAACTTAGGGTCTATCTTCCCTTCCTGTTTCGCTGCTGAGACATGGTCTTTGACGACCTTTATCATCCGTTCTATCAGTCTGTGTTCAACCATCAATGGCCCGTAGGGTTTCATAGATTATCGCCTCGTTTCAAGGCCTGAAAGCCCTTTAAGTTTATAAAATTAGTGCAGCGAGATGCCATTCACGCCTCCATGACTGGGCGATAGCTTGCCTTGACTGTCAGAAAGACTCTGCATGCACCTTTTTGATGCCTTTACCAGCAAGTATCTTCCTGCAATCATCCACCAATGCCGGCATGCCGCAGATGAATACCTCTGCATCCTTATCGATATCCATGCTGTCCAGGTGGTCTGTCACCCGGCCTTTGAGATAACCTTCTGCCTCTTCCCTGCTTATTGTCGGCAGGTATCTTACACCGGAAGTCTCCAGCGCCCGGAATGAATCTTCATAATGGAGCTCATCCTTCTTCTTGGCTCCGTGCAGCACTGTCACTTTCCTTCCCTGTCCTGCTGCCTCTTCTGCCAGCCCGAGCATCGGTGTTATCCCTATGCCTGATCCTATCAGGTAGACAGGTGTCTTGTTCCTGTCCACACTTTTGAGTGTGAATTCTCCCAGCGGCCCTTCGATCACTACCTTGTCCCCTTCCTTCATTCTCCATATCCTGCCTGTCGCGAGTCCGTCTTCTACCAGCTTGACTGCTATGGTGATCCTGCTGTCTCTCACATCCACAAGGGAGTATGCCCTGAATATCTCCGGCCTTTGGTTGACCCTCAGCAATATGAACTGCCCTGCCTTTGCTGCGAAGCCTTCTTCAGCATCGCCTTTCTTGCTTTTCCTGACCTTGAATGTCAGTTCTTTCACGTCTTTCATTGTCTTGGCACTGACCAGCTCTGCTGTGTGCCTTGGGAACACTGTCTTCTCGACTGGCTCGTCGCTCCTTGTTTGGATCCTGAGTGCTTTTGCCGGGCAGTGCTCTACGCATAGTCCGCACCTTATGCAGTCTTTGTGCTCCAGCTGCGAGCTCTCTCCTACTGCTCTTGGGCTTAGCTGCATCGGGCATACCCTTCCGCACTTTGCGCATTTCATGCATGTGGATGTGTCTAATGTCACTCTCTTGTCTGTCAGCATGGCCTTCTTCCCCATGCCCTGCTTCAGTCCTTGCTTGAGTCCTTGCTTAAGTCCTCGTCTCCAACCCCCTAGCATATACAGCAGTGTCTCCATCGTCCCCATCGGGCAGAATGTACACCAGCTCCTGGGCGAGTACAGCACTCCGAAGACAAAGCCGATGACTGTGGTCACTGCGCATAGGGTCGCGAAGACGAATCCCCATGCCAGCCATGCTGTTAGGCCGTCATTCACGAAGAATACTTTGTATGTCCTGAACATGAACAGTCCCATGAAGACTGTCAGGAACCCGTACCTGAACCAGGTGCTCTTGAATATCTTTGGTATCTTCTTGTATCTTGATATCGGTTTTATNNGGGCATAGGTTTCCGCACCAGTATCTTCCCTTGAAGTAGGACAATGCCATAAGCGTGAGCATGAACACAGGGACGAGCCATCCCAGCCAGGGATAGAACAGTCCTCCTAGTGATATGATGAACACCATGACCCACCAGTACTTCCTGAAGGTATCCATGCCAGTGCTTTCCTTGTATGCCTTTATGTAGAATCTTTCCCAGTTCATGCAAGACCACCTGATGGACTTGGTTAAAAGCCTGGCGGAGAAGTGAAGCATCGCACTGGCTGTAATCACTATTCGCGAAAATAACAAAGAAACATCCCGCACAAAGGCAGAGACAAGACCGTCGCCGCCTGCATTGCCAGTCTTTGCACGAGCTCTGCGAGGGCAAAGCTGGCTGGCGCGACGTAGCTGAGCCGCAGGCGAAGCGAAGTAGGGCTTGTCTCTGCCTCGCACTCAGAGCACACATCATTTAAAACACAACCTTTTTAAACCCCCTCTTTTCTCAACATATAAACAAAAATAAATTCAAGGCTGATATGTTTAATGGAGCTTCACAATTGCCAACAGCTTACTGTAGCAAAGACCGTATCCGCACCTCTTTTTGAGGTCAGGCGTTCTTCTATCCATGGTAATGGGGTATTTGCCGCTACATCCATCCCTAAAGGCACCATGATCATCGAGTATGTCGGCGAGAAACTGACCAAGGCTGAGTCTGACAGGAGGATTGAGGAGTGGGAATCAAAGAGAGGCCCTGATGATGGCGAGGTCTATATCTTCGAGCTTGATGATGAATATGATATAGATGGCAACGTCCCTGAGAATGATGCCAAATTCGTCAACCATTCCTGTGACCCTAACTGCGAGTACTATTATGTTGATGGCCATATCTGGTACAGGGCCAAGAAGGACATCAGGCCTGGTGAGGAGCTGTCCATAAACTATGGTTTTGACCTTGATGATTTTGAGGACTATCCCTGCAGGTGCGGTTCCCCTAACTGCGTCGGCTACATCGTTGATGAAGAGGACTGGCCTGCTATGAAAGAGATACTGAGGAAGAAGGCTGCCTGCAAAGATGCCCAGGCCACCAAGCCTGAAGAGGCCAAAACTATTTAAATCATAAGCGTTCTTATCTTCTTATGAGACATTCCATCAAAGTCGGCTTCAATTTCGGCCTCACTTCTGGGATAATCACCACTATGGGCCTTATGGTCGGTCTCAATTCCGGGACCCAATCAAGGCTTGCAGTGATCGGCGGCATACTTACCATCGCTGTCGCTGATGCTTTCTCTGATGCCATGGGCATCCATATGTCTGAAGAAGGTGAAGGTAAGCATACTGACCGGCAGGTCTGGCAGTCCACTATCGCCACCTTTGTGACAAAGTTCTTGATGGCCTTGACTTTCCTTGTGCCTGTGCTCTTGCTGCCTCTCAGTACTGCTATGGTAGTCAGCGTGGTTTGGGGTTTCCTGGTTCTCACCCGCGCCAGCTGGAATGTGGCAAGACATGAGAAGAAGAAGGATTCATGGATAGTCATCCTTGAGCATCTGGGTATAGGCATCGCAGTGGTCATTACGACGCATTACGTAGGCCACCTGATCGCTTATTTTTTCGGGAGTGTATGATATCAGACCNNTATAGGCTTTCGGCAGCAGTGATGGTCCGTCGCTCAATGCTCCGTAGAACATGCCCTTCTGGTCGAAGAGGTCCTTGACTGTTCTCCCTTCTGTCAGCTGATGCCTGTTCAACAATGCGACCACTCCGATGACTGATGTAACATCCTCTAGTGATGCCAGGGAATCGACCGCTGCCATCGCTGAACCGGCTGTCGTCGTGACATCCTCAAGCAGCAGCACTCTCCCTCTTGGTGAACGCACGAAATACCTGTTGCTTGGGTCTCCATGTTCTTTGGGTTTCCCTCTTCCCATAGGCAGTGCATGGCTTCCTCTGGTATAAGCCCCTGAATTCTTTGCCCATATGAACTGCGTTAAGNNGTCCTTCGCTTACGCAATATTCGACCACAAAGTTCGCTAGCTGTTCCATGACAAAGACATCATTGACATCCCTCCAGTTTGCGTACCAGTGGGATCTTCTTCCTGATTTCAGCACCAGTCCTTCTCTAGGCATCTTTATGACATCCAGGCTTACCACGAGATCGTCGAATGCTTCTTGATCAAACACCATACTATCACCCTTCACCCACAATCTCACCGCTCTTTTTATAGATTTCCAGTCCCCATGTGATGACGATGCAAAACATTTAAAACTCCGGCTGCACCTCTCGGGTCTGAGATGTATTTTTTGGATAGGGTTCTTGAGGATTCCCACATTCGTGAATTGAAGAGGGTGACCGGTCTTGATATCTCTGATGCCTCTCTGGAAGTGGAGGCTGTGCGTATAGGCCCCAGCATGAGACAGTTCATCAGTGGTGTCATGAATATCTGCAACAGGCAGAGGAACAGGTTCCCTGCAGCGTATGAGGATGCATTTGTCAATCTTCAGTCTTCAAGGACCCATATGCTTGCTGCGTTCAATTATCTTGCTCAGGGTTATCTGATGAAGAGCAAGAAGAGGACTGAAAGGCCTCTCTTCGCCGCGATGGAAGTATATCCTATCTATCAGGAGGCACGGCGCATACTGCATGAGAATCCTGAGATCACGAACTTTGAACCGTCTGAGACACTTCTCCCTCTTGAAGAGGCCCTTATCCAGGTGGAGTCGACAAGGCTCTACAAGTCCCTGCTAAGGGTCGACCCTCAGAGAAGTGCGGCTGATTCTGCCTATCGTGCTGGTGTACGCAAAGTCATTGGTGCTACCTCGTGGCTTGAGGAGAAGACTGACAGCCTTAAGGCGAGATTAGGGTTTGATGGTCAGGAAAGAAAGTGAAAAAATTGTTTGAAAAATATTTTCTGCTGTTCTGATGCTTATTTCCCCAGTGCCTGCTGCAGGTCCATCGCGTGTTCCTGCTCCATGGCCAGGATGTTCCTCAGTTGCTGCGCGAGTGCGTATTCCTGCAGTTCCTCTGCCTGCCTCACCCTTGCCTTGTACCTCTCTACAGCGTCGAGCTCTCCGTCAAGGTCCTGCTGGAGCATCTCTTCATTGCCTTTTGCAGTCTGTATCTTCCCCACATCGACCGTGGGCACTCCGCCCAGGAATGCTATCTGGTCTGCCAGTATGACTGCATGGCCTATCTCTTCTGTAGCATGTATCTTTATCTCTTTGATCACATCGCCATACATAGCTCCGGTCATGACGGCTGCGTGCTGTATGTACTGGATCGCTCCGCTGTATTCCAGCTTCAGGTCATTGTTCAGTAGGTTTATCAGTTCTTCTTTGCTTACCATCTTTTCTCACCTCATGTTGTTCAGGAATCAATCATGATCGCATCCGTCAGAGCCGTATGGTGCTCTGCCTCTTGCCCTTGCCAGCCTTCCGCGAACATCTGCTGAGTCTAGCCGTCTCTCAAGCTCTGCCTCCTGGTCTGGAGAGACGCAGGGGCTGAAAGTAGCAATTTCTGATGGGTCCTTAGGGCTGAAAGGCCATGGCATCCCTATCTTTTCATAGACCCCCCTCATCGCTTCCATCTGCGGGCTCAACTGTCTTGGAGCACCTACAGCCTCGTGATAATCGCTCCCTGGCCTCGGCACCCTTCCTTCTTCATCATAAGCTCTGTCCATGAATCTTCTTGTCGTTCCCATCTAACCACCTCGTGTCCCCATCTTCTCATCGACAGCAGACAGGTCGTCTCCTGCCTCTTTGATGTTCTTCACATTAGCTTCAGAATTCTCTTCTTCCTCTCCCTGCTCCTTGATGTACCATTGCAGGAATTCTTT